>NZ_JACDCU010000081.1 GCF_013817365.1 Methylibium sp.
ACCGCTTCGAGTTGCCCGTGCATCGCCTCGACGAAGCACGCCTCGGTCACCTCGTCGATCAGCAAAGCCGGCTTGCCGCCCTGCCCTTCGGCCGCCTCGGCCACACGGCCGAAGTCGTAGCAGGCCAGCGGGCCGGCCCAGGTGCTGCGTTTCGTGTGCGCCAGCACGGCGAGCTGGAAGGCAGTGCAATCGCTGTGGCCGACCCAGCGCTTGCCCGCGTCGATGGACCTTGCGATGAGCGCGTAGTCGATGCGGTCGAGCAGGCGGGTGAGGCCGTAGCCGCCGCGTGCGGCCAAGGCGATGTCGCGACCGTCACCGGCCACGCGGTGCAGCGCTGCGAGGCGCGAATCGTCATCGCCGGCGAAACGCTGATGGCCGGCCCGCGCGGCCTCGTCGAGCTGCGCATCGAAGCCGAGCTTGCGCAGGTGGCGCAGCGCGCGGGTCAGCTCGGCGCCTCGCGCAACCCGGCCGGCGGGCGAGTGGAGGGTGAGGCTCAGCGGCCGAGCGGCAGCGTTCTCGCGGTCATGCCCGAGGCCAGCCTCGTGAGCGTCGAGGCGGGCGGGCTTGTGAGTGTCGAGGCGGGCGGGCATCACTTGTCGGACAGTTCGCCGGGCAAGGTGTCCTGCATCTCGATCACCTCCACGATGTCGTAGTCGGGCTCCCCGCTCAGCAGCGCCGACGGCCCGGCCGCTTGCTCGCGCAATGCGCGGGCCTGCGCGCGGCGTTCGGCGAAGAACTCGCGCAGCAGTGCGCCGCAGGGTTCGGCCAGCACGCCGCGCACGATCTCGGTGTGGTGGTTGAGCTGCCTGATCGCAAACAGGTCGAGCACCGAGCCGGCGCCTCCCGTCTTGGGATCGACCGCACCGAACACCACGCGCTTGAAGCGCGCATGCAGCAAGGCCATCGCGCACATGGCGCAGGGCTCGAGCGTGACGTACAGCTCGCACTCGGGCAGCCGGTAGTTGCCGAGCAACTGCGCGGCATGGCGCAGCGCCACGATTTCGGCGTGCGCGGTCGGGTCGTGGGTGGTGACGGGGCGGTTGTAGCCGGTGGCGACGACCTGGCGCACGCCCTCGACGTCGCGCACGATGACCGCGCCGACCGGCACTTCGCCGACCAGCCAGGCGTTGTGCGCCTGATCGAGCGCCAGGCGCATGCCGGCTTCGTCGTGCAGCGCCTGCTCGGCCGGCTCATTGCGCTCGCTCATGCGCCGCTCCTGAGAATCCGCCACGCCATGCGCTTCCAACGCACGGGCTCGACCGATGTGTGCGATCGTCCCCGCAGGGCCTTTGCCTTCATTGCTCGGCGCCTTCCAGCCGGGCCGGCGCCTGCTGGATGAGCCGGTTCACGTCGTCGGCGACCTGACGTTGCAGGGCTTTCGACTGTTGTGCCGGCGTGCCGCCGGGCGCCGCGGCACTGGCGCCGTCTTCGGGCGCGGCAGTGACCTCCAGCGCACGCAACTGCTTCGAGGCCAGCGAGCCGACGATCGCCAACACGACGAGCAGCGACAGCACTCCGAAGATCGATTTCATGGCCTCCTCCGCTCGCAGCTTTGTTGAAACGGAGCATACCGCCCGACTCCATCTCTCCTGGGCAACTCCGTGGCCGCCGCTCGCCTGCCGGAATGCAGATCGCTGCGCCGTGACGCAATCCCAGCGGACCACCCGGGCCCCGAACATCCGCAACGCTCAAGTGTCGCTGTCGTATGCCGAAGTCAGACGTGATCGGGATGCCCACGTCGGGTACCCGTTCACCAAGACCAAAGGCCTGTATGAAGTCGATACGCCACACGTTCACGCTCCTGATCGCATCGGGAATCCTCGCCGCCAGCATGCTGACCGCCGTGTCGCTCTGGGGCGCTTACAGCTCCAAAGACGCCGCGCAGCGCACCTTCGTCGGCAAGGACGTGGTGGCCGACATCCTTCCGCCGCCCATGTACCTGATCGAGCTGCGCCTGGTGCTTTCGCAGGCCGTCGAGGGCGGCCTGACGATCGACCGCGCACAGGCGCATGCGGCGCGTCTCGAGAAGGAGTACGCCGATCGGGTTGCCTACTGGATCGCCAACCCGCCTTACGGCCTGGAGAAAAAGCTGCTGGGGCCGCAGCATGAAGCGGCCGATCGCTTCATCGCCGTTTCGCGCACGGTACTGAGCACCGTCGCCAGCGGTGATCTGCCGGCCGCACAGGCGGCCTTGAAAGCCGCCGATGCGGCCTATGCCCTGCACCGCGCCGGCGTGGACGACACCGTGCAGGCCGCGACCGCCTTCGCAGGCGTTGCGGCCGCCGGTTTCACGGCCACGCTGAGCAATGTCGAGCGCGCGCAATGGCTCATCTTCCTCGTGTCATCGGCTTTGCTCGTGGCTTGCGGTGTCTGGGCCCGCCGATCGATCTGGTCGTCGCTGGGCGGCGAGCCGGCCCAGGCCGCAGCCATCGCTCACGCCGTGGCGGCAGGCGACCTGTCTGTTCGCGTGGACGTGGCCCCGGGCGACAGCACCAGCGTGATGGCCGCCCTGCGCACCATGTGCGAGAGCCTCACCCGCGTCGTCGGTGCCGTGCGAACGAGCAGCGACTCCATCGCCACCGGCTCGCAACAGATCGCCACCGGCAACACCGACCTGAGCCAGCGCACCGAGGAGCAGTCGGCCAATCTCCAGCAGACCGCGGCTTCGATGGAAGAGTTGAGCTCGGCGGTGAAAAGCACCGCCGAAGCGGCCCGCCGGGCGACCGATCTGGCGAGCGCTGCCAGCGCCGCGGCCACGCAGGGCGGCGAGGTGGTTCACCGGGTGGTCTCGACCATGGACCAGATCGCGCAGAGCTCCAGGAAGATCGGCGAGATCGTCGGCGTGATCGACGCGATCGCTTTCCAGACCAACATCCTCGCCCTGAATGCGGCGGTCGAGGCGGCCCGTGCCGGGGAACAGGGGCGCGGTTTCGCCGTCGTGGCGAGCGAGGTGCGCGCCCTGGCCCAGCGAAGCGCCGATTCGGCCAAGGAGATCAAGAGCCTGATCGGATCGAGCGTGCAGTGCGTGCAGGCCGGCTCGGTCCTCGTCGACGAGGCGGGCAGCCACATGGTGGACATCGTCGGCCAGGTTCAACGCGTGGCGGCACTCGTGGCGGAGATCGGCAACGCGAGTGCCGAGCAGACCTCCGGCATCGGCCAGGTCAGCACGGCGGTCACGCAGTTGGACCAGGTGACGCAGAAGAACGCCGCGCTGGTGGAGGAATCGGGTGCGGCGGCCGAGAGCTTGCGCCCAGCCCGAACCGGTTCCCGCCTCATGTCCCACACGGAAAGATCGAGGACACCACTTGCCACCCTCCACTACATCTACGACCCTTTCTGCGGCTGGTACTACGGCGCTGCGCCGTTGGTGACGGCTGCCGCTGAGCTTGATGGCCTAAAGGTGGTTCCCCATGGGGGAGGCATGCTTACTGGCGCCAGCGCGACGAAGATATCGCCGGAGTGGCGCGAGTTCGTGCGCCCGCACGATCAGCGCATCGCGACTCTCAGCGCCCAATCGTTCGGGGACCCATCGCGGATCAGCGAGTACAAATTGCAGACATGCGTGCTTCGGAGCTGTCGGACGCATTGCGACGCAAAAAGCTCGATGTGGGCTTCTCGTTCGGACTGCCGCATGGCGACGCCATCGCGCAGCAGCCTGCATGGAGCTATCCCGTCATGGCGTTACTTGTTACTGCCGCTCTGGCACGAACTGGCATCCCAGCCCGTGCTTCCCATTGCCGAACTTCTGGCGTTTGCACTGCTGTCCTGCCACGCCACGCGGCAGCCCGGGCTTTCGCAGCAGATGCGGGTCATCGTGCAGCGGCACACCGACACCAACGCTAGCCGGCGAAGCCTGCACGTTGACCGGCTACGTCACGCGCGTAGCTGCCGGAATGGGCGTTGGATTGGGGGACGCTGGCCACATCGCGACATTGCGACATTGCGACATTGCGACATTGCGACGCACAGATATTGTGGTGGTCCCGTTGGCAGAAGTAGAGCCCATCACAACTTACGTGCTGCACAAGCACCAAAGATTCGGATTGCCCGGCCCACTGCAAGTACAACTTTGTATTGAGCGTTACGGCAATCGCGCGCGTCACCTGCTGCCGCGCCATCACTTTGAGTTGCTTGGTACCAATCGGTGCCGATAGATTTCAAAGAGAAAATTATCATTCCCACTCGATCGTCGCCGGCGGCTTGCTCGAAATGTCGTAGGTCACGCGGTTGATACCCCGCACCTCGTTGATGATGCGGCCGGACACCTTCTTGAGCAGCGCATAGGGCAGCTCGGCCCAGTCCGCCGTCATGAAGTCGCTGGTCTGCACCGCTCGCAGCGCGACCACGTAGTCGTAGGTGCGGCCGTCACCCATCACGCCCACGCTCTTGACCGGCAGGAACACGGCGAAGGCCTGACTGGTCAGCTCGTACCAGCTCTTGCCGCTGGCGGTGTCGAAGTTGCTGCGCAACTCCTCGATGAAGATGGCGTCGGCGCGGCGCAGGAGATCAGCGTATGCGGGCTTCACCTCGCCGAGGATGCGCACGCCCAGGCCAGGGCCGGGGAAGGGATGGCGGTAGACCATTTCTGGCGGCAAGCCGAGCGCCACGCCGAGTTCGCGCACCTCGTCCTTGAACAACTCGCGCAGCGGCTCGAGCAGTTTGAGGCCCAGCGTTTCGGGCAACCCGCCGACGTTGTGGTGGCTCTTGATCGACGTCGCCTTCTTGGTCTTCGCGCCGCCGGACTCGATCACATCGGGGTAGATCGTGCCCTGGGCCAGCCACTTGGCCTGCTGCAGCTTGCCGGCCTCGCGCTGGAACACTTCCACGAACTCTCGGCCGATGATCTTGCGCTTTTGCTCGGGATCGCTTACGCCCTGCAAGGCGCCGAGAAACTGCTCGCCCGCATCGACATGAATCACTTTCGCGTGCAGCTTGCCGGCGAACATCTCCATCACCATGCGGCCCTCGTTCAGGCGCAGCAGGCCGTGATCGACGAACACGCAGGTGAGTTGCTCGCCGATGGCGCGGTGGATCAGCGCCGCGGCGACGCTCGAATCGACGCCGCCCGACAGGCCGAGGATCACCTCTTCGCCGCCGACCTGTTCGCGGATGCGTGCGACCGCCTCTTCGATGTAGTCGCCCATCACCCAGTCGGGCTTCGCGCCGGCGATGTCGAGCACGAAGCGGTTGAGCAGCGCCCGACCCTGCAGGGTGTGCGTGACTTCGGGGTGGAACTGCACGCCGTAGTAGCCGCGTGCCCCGTCGGCCATGCCTGCGATCGGGCAGCTCGGCGTGCTGGCCATGAGCTTGAAGCCTGGCGGCAACTGCGTGACCTTGTCTCCGTGGCTCATCCAGACCTTGAGCATGCCGAAGCCTTCGGCGGTCGAGAAATCCTCGATGCCCTGCAACAGCTTCGTGTGGCCATGTGCCCTCACCTCGGCATAGCCGAACTCCCGGTGCGTGCTGGCCTGGACCTCGCCACCCTGCTGAACGGCCATGGTGAACATGCCGTAGCAGATGCCCAGCACCGGCACGCCCAGCTCCCACACCGCCTGCGGTGCGCGCAGGTCATGCTCCTCGTAGGTGGAGGCATGGCTGCCGGAGAGGATCACACCCTTGGGGCAGAAGTCGCGGATGAAGTCGTCCGACACGTCGTTCGGATGGATCTCGCAATACACATGGGCCTCGCGCACGCGCCGCGCGATGAGCTGCGTGACTTGCGAGCCGAAGTCGAGGATCAGGATCTTGTCGTGCATGGTGGTCAAGGACTGAAGGATTTGTTCAAACGGTCGACTCGGCAACGGAGCGCTCATGTCGCGTCGCGCGCTCGGCGCGAAAGTGGCGCAGCGCCAGCATCATCGCCACGGCCTGCAGCGCAGCGCAGAAGTAGAACGGCGTGCCGATGCGCCAGTCACCCGGCGGCAGGTCTGAGACCAGCACCAGCAGCGGCGCGGCGATCACCGGCGCGGCAACGGCCATCAGGCTGTTGAGCGACGACACCGCCCCCAGCGTCTGGCCCTGCGTGCGCGGATCGGCGGCGTTGGAAACGATGCTCTGCAGCGAAGCCGTGACCGCGAAGCCCAGCACGTTGCAGCCGATCACGACATAGAGCATCCAGCCCTCGCTCGCCGCGCCCCACATCAGGTACGACAGACTGGACGACACCAGGCCCATCACCGCCAGTCGCCGCGCGGAGAAGCGCTTGAGCAGCCGGCCCAGCAGGAAGCCTTGCACGAGCGTGGACATCACGCCCACCGCAAACAGCGACCAGCCATTCTCCAGCGGCCCCCAGCCGAACTTGAAGGTGGTGTAGAGCACCCAGGTGGTGTGCAGCATGAACTGCGCCAGGCTCGAAAGCGCAATCACCACGACCAGTGCGCCCACGCCCTCGAGCTGCGCCAGACCCTTGAGTGAACTGACCGGGTTGGCCTTCTTCCAGTCGATGCTGCGGCGGCGGTCGAGCGGCAGCGACTCGGGCAGCACGAAATAGCCGTACAGCCAGTTCACCAGCGCCAGGCCGCCCGCCACGAAGAAAGGCAGCCGCACATCGATCGCGCCAAGCAGGCCGCCGAGCACCGGGCCGAGGATGAAGCCCAGGCCGAACATCGCGCCCAGCAGGCCGAAACGCCGGGCGCGCTGCTCGGGCGGCGTGATGTCGGCCACATAGGCGTTGGCGACGGCCGCGTTGGCCTGCATGGCCCCGCCGAACAGCCGCACCGCGATCAGCATCCACAAGGCCGTGGCAAGCGCTGTGGCGAAGAAGGTGAGCGCGAGACCGCAAAAACCCATCAGCAGCACCGGACGGCGGCCGTAGCGGTCGGAAAGCGCCCCGAGAATGGGTGAGCCGAAGAAGCTGGCGATGCCGAAGGCGAAGGCGACTGCGCCGTACCAGAAGGCCTGATCGGCCTGCGAGCCGGTGAAGCCTCCCACCAGCGCCGGCAGCACCGGGATGATCAGGCCGATCGACACCATGTCGATCAGCACGGCGATCAGAATGAAGGGCATGGCAGCGGCACGCGCGGGCGGCGCGGCGCCTTCGAGAACCGTTGTCATTCGACGTCTTTGACCGAAGCAAGCGTCCGTGGCGCATCGATCCGCTGCAGCCCCACTCAATCAGCCCGGTAGTTCGGTGCTTCTTTGGTGATCTGCACGTCGTGCACGTGGCTCTCGCGAATGCCGGCGGTGGTGATCTCGACGAAGCTGGCGCGCTCGCGCATCTCGTCGACCGTGGCACACCCGCAGTAGCCCATCGAAGCCCGCAGGCCGCCGGCCATCTGGTACACGATGGCGATGGCCGAGCCCTTGTAGGGCACGCGGCCCTCGATGCCCTCGGGCACGAACTTGTCGGCGTTCGGATTCGCGCCGCTGGTGTCCTGAAAGTAGCGGTCGGCACTGCCCTGCTGCATGGCGCCGATCGAGCCCATGCCGCGGTAGCTCTTGTAGCTGCGGCCCTGGAACAGCACGATCTCGCCCGGCGCCTCTTCGGTGCCGGCGAACATGCCGCCCATCATCACCGTGTGCGCGCCGGCGGCCAGCGCCTTGGCGATGTCGCCCGAGTAGCGCACGCCGCCGTCGGCGATGAGCGGCACGCCCGAGCCTTTGAGCGCCGTGGCCACGTTGTCGATCGCGGTGATCTGCGGCACGCCTACGCCGGCGACGATGCGCGTGGTGCAGATGGAGCCCGGGCCGATGCCGACCTTCACGCCGTCGGCTCCCGCCTCGGCCAGCGCCAGTGCGGCCTCTCCGGTGGCGATGTTGCCGCCGATCACGTCGATCTGCGGGTAGTTCTTCTTGACCCAGCGCACCCGCTCGATCACGCCCTTGCTGTGGCCGTGGGCCGTGTCGACCACGATGGCATCCACGCCGGCCTTGACCAGCGCCTCCACGCGCTCCTCGGTGCCTTCGCCGACGCCGACCGCCGCTCCGACCCTGAGCTTTCCCTGTGCGTCGCGCGCCGCATTCGGGAAGTTGGTCTGCTTGGTGATGTCCTTGACGGTAAAGAGGCCGCGCAGTTCGTTGGCCGCATTGACCACCACCACGCGCTCGAGCTTGTGCTGGTGCATCAGCGCCTTGGCTTCCTGCAACGTGGCGCCTTCCTTGACCGAAACGAGCCGCTCGCGCGGCGTCATGATCTCGCGCACGGGGGCGTCCAGGCGAGTCTCGAAGCGCAGGTCGCGCCCGGTGATGATGCCCACCACCTTGCCGTCGTCGACCACCGGAAAGCCCGAAATGCCATGCGCGCGCGACAGCTCGATGACATCGCGCACCCGCACGCCCGACGAGATGGTGATCGGGTCGCGCAGCAGCCCGGACTCGTAGCGCTTCACGCGGGAAACCTCGGCGGCCTGCTGCTTGGGAGTCAGGTTCTTGTGGACGATGCCGATGCCGCCTTCCTGCGCGAGCGCGATGGCCAGGCGCGCCTCGGTCACCGTGTCCATGGCCGCCGAAGCGAGCGGCAGGTTGAGCAGGATGTTGCGGGAAAAGCGCGTCGCGAGCGAGGTGTCGCGAGGCAGGACCTGGGAGAACGCGGGCACCAGCAACACGTCGTCGAACGTGAGCGCTTTGCCAAGAAGGCGCATGGGAAAAGCTCCTGTCGCAAAAGCAAATTATAGAGAGGCCGGTGCCGGCCCCTGCGGCGTGACTTCCATCTCGAAAAGGGCCGCGGGGCGGCGCTGCCCTGCCACAGGGCCACCGCTACACTTTCTCGATGACAGCCGCAACGACCGCCCTTTTTTCACGTTGCCTGATCGCCGCGGTGGCGGCGGGCGCCTTGCTGACCGGCCTGACCGCGCAGGCTCAGTGGAAATGGCGCGACGCCCGAGGCCAGGTCCAGTACAGCGACACGCCACCGCCGCTCGGCACGGCCGAGAGCGACGTGCTGCAACGACCGCGCCCGCCGGCTCCGGTTGTCACGCCTTCCAGCGCCCCGGCCGCTGCAGCCTCGGCGGTGCAGCCCGCGCTGCCGGCCAGCGCGAGCGTCGATCCCGCCTTGGAGGCGCGCCGCAAGCAGGCCGAGGCGCAAGAGGCCGCCAAGAGCAAGGCCGAGGAAGACCGCGTGGCCCAGGTCCGCGCACAGAATTGCGAGCGCGCACGCGCCTACATGCGTTCGCTGGAAAGCGGCCAGCGCATGGCCCGCACGAACGCCAAGGGCGAGCGCGAGGTCTTCGACGACGCCATCCGCGCCCGCGAGACCGCGCAGACCCGTCAAGTCATCGCCTCCGAGTGCCGTTGACGGATCGTCGCCTGGGCTTCGATACAGAAGCGAAGCGAGGCGTTCGGGCCAAAGACTCCGTAAGTCCTAGCGCTTGTTCGCAACGCTCCTCTGGCGTTGCTGCCGCAGCCGGCGCGCTTCCTTCGGATCCACCTCGAGTGCCCGGTACAGCTCGAGCCTGTCGCCCTCGCGCAGCACGTCGTCCGGCCGGCACGCCCGGCCCCACACGCCCATGCGCTGCAGGGCCAGGTCGATGCCGGGATGACGCTGCAGCAGGCCGCTGGCCTGTAATGCATCGGCTACCGTGCTGCATTGCGGCAGTTCGAGCTCGATGTGATCGACCTCCCGCTCGCATGGGCTGTACGCCACTTCGACTCTCAAGCGGAGCCCTCTTCAGCGCGGGCCGTACACCGTTTCGGCACGCTTGACGAAGCCGTCGACGAAGGTGTTGGCGATGCGGTCGAACACGGGGCTCACCACCATCTCGAGCGGCTTGCTGCTGAAGGCATAGCACAGCTCGAACTCGATGCGGCAGGCGCGTGGCGCCTCGGCGCCCGAAGCAGTTTCCCCACCGCCCAGCGCCACGAAACGCCAGGTCCCGTCGAGCCGCGAGAACGGCCCGTCGACCAGCGCCACCAGCACCGATTCGCCCGGGACCTGCGTGTTGCGGGTCGTGAAGGCGTGACGCACGCGGTGGTAGTTGAGGTGCAGCCGGGCGATCATGCCGGTGTCGCTCGCCTCCAGAACCTCGGCGCGCTCGCACCAGGGCAGAAACTGCGGGTAATCGGGCACAGCGACCACCAGGTCGTACATCTCGCGCGCCGAGTACCAGAGAAGGACCGATTTCTTGACGTGCTTCATGGCTTCTTAGAATGGCCTGATTCTATTGAGAGGCTTCATGGCCGCCATCGCAGACAACAAAAAGGCCCGCTTCAACTACACGCTCGAGGAACAGTACGAGTGCGGTGTGGTGCTCGAAGGCTGGGAAGTCAAGGCGGTGCGCGCCGGGCAGGTGCAGTTGACCGACGGCTACGTGGTGATCAAGGACGGCGAGCTATTCATGATCGGCTGCCGCATCAACCCGCTGCGCGAAGCCTCGACCCACGTGCACCCCGAGGCCGACCGCACCAAGAAACTGCTCATGCACAAGGAGGAGATCCGGCGCCTGATCGGCAAGGTCGAGCAAAAGGGCTACACCCTGGTGCCGCTGAACCTGCACTACAAGGGCGGCCGGGTGAAGGCCGACATCGCCCTGGCCAAGGGCAAGGACCTGCACGACAAGCGCGACACCGAGAAAAAGCGCGACTGGGAGCGCGAGAAGGGCCGGCTGATGAGACACAAGGTCTCGTCGAAGCCGAAGGGCTGATCAGCGCAGCGCGACGGGCACCAGTCGTTCCGAGGGTTTGACCTCCGAATCGGGATCGAGCTCTATTGCCACTTGAGTGCAGACCGCGCGGCAGAGCATGGCGACCCGCTCGCTTTGCAGCCGGTAGTACATCTGCGTGCCTTCGCGGCGCTTGGCGAGCACGCCGCTGCGGTAGAGCGTGGCGAGGTGCTGCGACATGTTGGGCTGGGTGGTGTCGATCTCGGACAGCAGCTCCGACACGTTCTTTTCGCCCTGGCACACGGCACTGATGATCTTCAGCCGGATCGGCGTGGACAAGACCGAGAACAGCTCGGCAACCGAATCGAACACGAGGTCTTCGCTGCGCTTCGCATCCATGCACGTACTTCGGTGGTTGCAGATGCCAAAAATTGTATTCGGAACCACCGATATTTCAATCGGGCTGCTTGAAGCGGTAGTGGTCCCGGTTGAGCACCGCGGCGATGGCCGTCACCTCCTCCGGAAACATGCCCAGGTTCATCTGCGTGTTGCACTGTTCGACCATGCCGCGCAGGAAGCCCGGCGTGTTGATGCGCCCTTTCGGCCTGTAAATCGCCGAGCCGTCGCCGCCGACCGTCTTGGTGTGGCACTGCGCGCAGCGGTGCTCCTCGATCAAACGCTCGCCCAGGGCCAGATCAGCGCCGTCGAATATTTCCGTACTGGTCTGCGCCGCGGCGGGTGAGCCGGGCAGCGCGCACGCAAGCGCGAACGACATCGAGGACGCAAGGCGATGAAACTTCATGGCGGCTCCCGGCTGCAACGTGGAGGCACCATCATGCTCCCTACGCGAACCCCCGGGCGTCTCTTACTTCAGTCCTCTCGCTTGGATCTATGCTTCAGCCCGGCTCGGGGGAGTTTCCGGTTTGCCCACCGGGCGCGGCGCGACAATCCGGACATGCAGGACGTCGATCATTCGGCTATCACCAGCCAGGTACTGTGGGGCGCCTTCCTCCTCGCCACGCTGTTCGGCGCGATTGCGCAGCGCACCCATTTCTGCACCATGGGCGCTATTGCCGATGTGGTGAACATGCGCGACTGGACCCGCGCGCGCATGTGGGCGCTGGCCATCGCGGTGGCGATCCTCGGCTTCAACGCGATGG
>NZ_JACDCU010000421.1 GCF_013817365.1 Methylibium sp.
ATTGCGAGGATCACGTCATGAAACCCATCGTTGGCAGCATCGTTGCGCTCGTCACGCCGATGCTCGAGGACGGCAGCGTGGACTATCCCGCGCTGCGCCGTCTGATCGACTGGCACATTGCTGAAGGCACCGATTGCCTGGGCGTGGTCGGCACGACGGGCGAGTCGCCTACCGTCAGCACGGAAGAGCACTGCGAGATCATCCGCGTGGCGGTCCAGCACGTGGCCGGCCGGGTGCCGGTCATGGCCGGTGCCGGCTCGAACTCGACCCGCGAAGCGATCGAGCTTTCGAAGTACGCCAAGGAGGTCGGCGCCGATTGCACCCTGCAGGTCGTGCCTTACTACAACAAGCCCACGCAAGAAGGCCAGTACCTGCACTTCCGTGCCATCGCCGAAGCGGTCGACATCCCGCTGGTGCTCTACAACGTGCCCGGCCGCACGGTGGCCGACTTGCTGCCCGAGACCGTGCTGCGCCTGGCGAAGGTGCCCGGCATCGTCGGCCTGAAGGAAGCCAGCGGCGACATCGAGCGCGCTTGTTGGCTCATCAGGCAGGCGCCGAAAGGATTCGCCGTGTACTCCGGCGACGATCCGACCGCAGTGGCCCTCATGCTGCTCGGCGGCCAGGGCAACATCAGCGTCACGGCCAACGTGGCGCCGCGCGCGATGCACGAGTTGTGCATGGCCGCGATTGCAGGCAACGCGCGGCTGGCCACTGAGATTCACCTGCAACTGCTGCCACTTCACAAGCAGTTGTTCTGCGAACCCAACCCGATTCCCGTGAAATGGGCGATGCAGCGGCTGGGCCATTGCGGCGCCACGCTGCGTTTGCCGCTCACGCCCTTGAGTGCACCCCTGCAGCCGCTCGTCGAGCAGGCGCTGAAAGAGGCCGGCTTGCTCGAAGGCCGCTGAACTTGCGCGCGCCGAGCGCGTCCCATACCGCTGCGTCGGCCGAACCCGGCGCGACGAACCGACCGATTTCCGGAGAGCTGCCCGTGAGCCCACGTTCGATGCGACGTTCCCCTTTCTTCAAATTGCTGCCGCTGGCCCTCGTCGCCGGTCTGGCGGCATGTAGCTCGATCAACAAGACGCTGGAAGGCGACAAGGTCGATTACCGCACCACCGGCTCCAAGACGGTCAGCCTCGAGGTGCCGCCCGACTTGAGTCAGCTGCAACGCGACTCGCGTTTTCAGTCGACCGACGGCACGATCAGCGCTTCCACGATCCAAGCCCCTGCTGCGGCCGCATCGGCGCCGGTGGTGGCCGCGGTCGCCCCGGCGGTCACCGGCGAGGTCCGCATCGAGCGCGCCGGCAGCCAGCGCTGGCTGTCGACCCGGCAGAGCCCCGAGCAGCTGTGGCCGCAGCTGCTGGCGTTCTGGCAGGAGCGCGGCTTTTCGGTCGAACTCGAACAGCCCGCCACCGGCGTGATGGAAACCAACTGGGCCGAAAACCGCGCCAACCTGCCACAGGATTTCATTCGCCGCACGATCGGGCGCGTGTTCGATTCCGCGTACGAAACCGGGGAGCGCGACCGCTTCCGCACCCGGCTCGAGCGCGCCCCCGACGGCGGCACCGAGGTCTACATCAGCCATCGCGGCATGGTCGAGGTCTACACCAGCGAGCGCCGGGACTCCACCGCCTGGCAGCCGCGGCCGGCCGACCCGGGACTCGAAGCGCAGATGCTGTCGCGCCTGATGCAAAACCTGGGCGGCGAGGAGGAGCGTGTGCGCACGGCCGCCGCGGCCGCCTCGGCGCCGCCGGCGGCGGTGGCCAGCGCCCGCGCGCGCCTGATCGACGGCGCACCCGGCAGTGGCTTGCAGGTCGACGACGGCTTCGACCGGGCCTGGCGGCGTGTCGGGCTGGCGCTCGACCGCAGCGGCTTCACCGTGGAGGATCGCGACCGCACGCAGGGCCTGTATTACGTGCGCTATGTCGATCCGGTCAAGAGCAAGCAGCCCGAACCCGGCTTCTTCGGCAAGCTGTTCGGCGGGGGCAAGGACGAAGGGGCCTCGAACGCCCTCGCGCGCTACCGCATCGCAGTGAAGGGTCAGCAAGCCGAGTCGACGCTGGTGACCGTGCAGACCAACCAGGGCGCGCCGGAGACGGGCGACGCGGCACAACGCATCCTGCAGTTGCTGGTCGCGGACCTGCGCTGAATGACGGCCTGCGGGCATCTGCGGCTTGCCTCGCAGCGAGGTTGCCGGTGGTCGCCGGGGCGGCCCGGCCGAAACTGAGGTACCGAGCGACCGCATGATGCGTTTTTGCAGCCTGGGCAGCGGCAGCACCGGCAACGCCACGCTGATCGAGTCGCACGACGGCACGCGGACCACGCGGGTGCTGATCGACTGCGGCTTCACGCTCAAGGAGTTCAGCCTGCGGCTCGCCCGCGCCGGGGTCGAGCCGGGCAGCCTCGACGCGGTGTTCGTGACGCACGAGCATGGCGACCATGTGGGCTGTGCACTCAGCGTGGCGAGGCGCTACGGCGTGCCGCTGTGGATGAGCCGCGGCACCTGGCGTGCGATCGGTGCGCCGGAGCCCTTCGACGGCCTGCTGCATTTCGCCCGCGACGGCGACACGATCGATGTCGGCGGCCTACAACTGCGCCCCTACACCGTGCCCCACGACGCGACCGAGCCGTTGCAGCTCAGTTGCAGCGACGGTGCCCGGCGCCTGGGTGTGCTCACCGACGCCGGGTCGGTCACGCCGCACATGATCGACGCGCTGCAGGCCTGTGACGCGCTGCTGCTCGAATGCAACCACGACCGCGGGATGCTGGCCGGTTCGAGCTACCCCGCTTCGCTCAAGCGGCGCGTCGGCGGCTCGCTCGGCCATCTGGCCAACGACAGCGCCGCCGTCGTGCTCGGCGCATGCCGGCATTCGGGCCTGCGTCACGTGGTGGCGGCCCACCTGAGCTTGCAGAACAACCGGCCCGATCTCGCGGCAGTGGCGCTGGCCGATGTGCTCGGCTCGACGCCGCAAGACATCGTCGTCGCCGATGCGCGCCTGGGTTTCGGCTGGCTGGACCTGCACTGACCCGTCGGCCCCACACGTGATGCGTGCCCGCAAAAAAGCCGCCCGAAAGCGGCCTTTTTGCAAGCTCATCGGGCGAGGCAGCCGCCTCGCCGCAATGAATCACTTCTTCATCGCGTCTTCAGCCGTGCTCGCGGCGGCGGCGGCGGCGGCGGCCGCATCGGTGGCGGCCTCGGAGGCAGCGCTTGCGGCATCCCCGGCGGCGGCCGTGGCGGCCGCATCTGCAGAACCCATGGCGGCCGATGCGCTGTCCATCGAAGCCGAGGCGGCGTCCATGGCGGCAGAAGCACTGGTTTCGGCAGCCGGAGCAGGCGCTTCCACGGGAGCCGGAGCAGGCATCACGACCGCTTCTTCGTTCTTGCCGCAAGCGGCGAGAGCGGCGGCGGCAACCAGGGCGGCCAGCACGAGAGATTTGTTCATTTACAGGTCCT
>NZ_JACDCU010000422.1 GCF_013817365.1 Methylibium sp.
AAGTTCGGGGGCCCGATTCGGGCATACGGCTCCTACCGGCGACGATCAACGGCATCGCTGCCGCTTCCTCGAACATCGTCGACTTGCCCCAGACACCGCGGGCGCCGAGGTTGTCGCCATGGTCGACCGGCCATCCAGATTGACGCTGTACAGGCCAAGCTCCAATCTCCGTCACCAGAGTCCGGCGCGACCTGACCAGGTCACGCGGGCGAAGGTTCAGGTCGCTCTCCGCGGCTGCGCCTCCCGGGTCAGCGCCCCATCCTCGGGCGCCGAGTGAGCGCTGGCTTCGAGACGTTGACAATCGACCGCGCATGGCGCGACTCACGCACCACGGCGCCACCGTAGTCGCGCGCGACGGGATCAGGCGGAAGCCCCGCGTTGATCTGGATCTCGATGGTCTCGACGGAGTTGATGGCGCCAAGAGAAAGGCGAGTGAGCAGTGCAGAATGGTCCGCCTCGCCGTCCAACAGTGGCACGCCGACCGATAGGTCCCACGCGCGCCAGCCCGCTGCGTCCGGATCGACGCCGCGTGCCCGACTCTCGGTCAAGAACGTGGCGGCCTTGCGCAGGTAAGCCGTCTCGAGATCTGGCCTATGGGCGCCAAGCCCGGGCGCGTGGGATGCAACGATTCTCGCGAGCCGCTCCGACCAGGTCCGCTCTCGGAGAGCCTGCGCTTGGGCTCTCGGCAGATGGGCTCCTGCATGGCCGGACGGTCGCCCGGCAGTCGAGGGGCCGCTTGCGGTGTGGCTTGCATTGGCCCTTGCCGGCGCGGATCGGCGCCGACCTAGATCGGTTGAACCAGCGGTGGTGTCGTTGGAGACGGGGACTGGGCGCGTGCCGCTTGGACGAGTTTGGCGTTGTTGGCCTTCGCTTCCCGCCTGGCCCTGGCTTTTTCCTCCCGCTCCAGCTTGGCCTGCGCTTTCTCGGCCTGCTGCTGCATGGCCTTGGCCGCCAGCGCCCGAAGTTGGTCGCAGTCCAGCAGAAGGTGTTGCTCGTGTGGCTGCCACACCATCACGCTCATGGTTCGGCAAAAGGCGTAGGCCTTCGCTGTCTCGGTGCCCTTCGACTCCAAGTACCACAGGGCCGCCGGGCAGCGCGTGCAGACTGTCGAGGGTTGGGATGGTGTCGAGAGTTCGCCAACGACCGGGCGCAAAGGCATGTGCTGGAGCCAGTCCGGCAACGGGGGGGTTGAATTCATTTCTTTCTATCCTGCTGAGTCTTTTGGGAAGTTGCCAGACCGGCTTCAGATACCGATGCGGTCCAAACGGGACATGTCGGGTCGCCAGCAGCGCAGAGACCTTGGTCTCGTCGACGCCGATGGCCTCCAGGATTCGCTTGCCCGAATAGGCGGCGCCGACCTTGCTGCCGGAGATTCGGATCTCGGCCTGGCCACGGGCCGGCAGTTCGAAGACAAATCCGGTGAACCGGGGCGGACGAACTTGCCCATCCGGGGCGGGCTTGGCGGATGCATCAAAGCCGGCATAGACGGCCAGTCCGCGCGCTTCGGCCACGCTGATGAAGTCGGCCAAGGTGCCGGCGAGTGCCGCTTGCCGGGCTTCTTTGAGAATCGCGGCGACGCGATTTCTGGGAAGCGGTTGCTTCAATACCGACCGACGCTGCAGCCGTTCGTGACGCTGAACTTCCCTGCGGCGCGGCTTTTTGAACTCAGGGAGCTCCACAATGCGATACGTCGGGGCGCCGCGCGCACCGAGAATGGTCTGATACTGCGGACCACGGGTGATTCGCAGACCGTGAAGTCTTTCGAGTTCCTGGGTGACACGGGTTGATATCAGATTCTCCTGCCGGCCATACCAAATAGCACCATTGAAATCGATGCGGCTTGCAATAATGTGCACATGGTTGCGGCCATGCGCGACCACCGCGTATTGGTGCCGGCGCGGATCGAATTCCATCCGTGCCATGTAGTCATGCGCGATGGCGAGTTGGCGCGGGTGTTCGACGATTTCATCATCCGGCAATCTTAAGGATTGATGCCAGACCGGCTTCTTGATATCAGTTCGAAACGACTGGGTGATGGAGAACTCGGCGGCGAGACCCGCCTCGTCGTTTGAGGCCATGCACGCACTCGTCCCCAGAAACTTCGCGTGCGGGTCAGCGAATGCGTATCGGAGGACACCATCGAAGGTGGCCCCACGAGATATTTTCTGCATCCCCTTCATGCGACTACTTGCCGAAAAAAAACTCTTCGTGAGGCATCAGATCTTTAAACTCGGGGACATCAGGAGCCAGTCGCTGTACCTTGACCAGTTGCTCGCGCAGGGACTTCAATTCGTCGAAGATCGACTCAATCATGTCTGGTTCGGTCGGATCGATGGAACCCGCCGTGAGGCCGTCCCCAATGTCTCGGACATTCTTTCCGAGGCGGCCAAGCTCAGCACACATCGCGCGGTTGAGCACCGGCACCGGGCGGGGTGCCCGCTTGCCAACCGCACAGCAGCGCAGGTACCGGCTGGCCGCCTTCATGCCCTTGCGGATGTGGGGCCCGGCGTCCATGATCGATGCCGCGAACCCCGGCTCGCCGAGCACGCGCTCCAGGTCCACGAGCTCGGCGGCGTTGAAGTACACCCCGATGCGGTACATGCGACGCTCGCCCGGCTTCGCGACGGGGCCAGGCTTCTTGTCCAACTTGTCAGGCATCTTTTCGGTCCGGTTCCCCAGCGAGACTGGGGGCCAACGCGCCGCGGGACCAGCATCTTTGGTCCGATCCTCACTCCGTCGAGTTAGCCCTTGCTCGCTTCATATCGACCAGTTCGCGGAAAAACTAAGGGCGACCGACTGTGCGGACACGCTCCACCGCGGCGCTGACCTTCCGACGGGGCGATGTGGCAGCGCCACCGCGAGCGAACGTGACGCAGTCAGGATGGGTCAGTGACATCAGGCTGCGAGACCACGATCAAGCGCACCGGGACAGCGCGCTGAAGATGAGGGACGTCCTTCAGGAAGCCAAAGGCCGGCACCTGATGGCCCAGCGGGGGGCCTCGGGGGAACGGCGTCCGCGTCGGCGAGGCGATGTCGCGCAAGTCAAAGGGTCAGGCTCTCGACTGCGACGGGCGAACTGTGCCAACCGAAGTACGCAAATTCCCGCCGAGCCGGCTTGCGCAGATGGCCAGGGGCGACTCGGTCCAAATCATTTTGAATCGATAAACCGACGAGGCAGGCAGAACTATCGTCCTCCGTCGTCTGACGATACTCATCGTTCAAGGCGCCTGGCCGGCTCGAAAAGCCCTGCCCCTAGAAATCACCGGCTAGAAACTAGGCGTCATCTTGATGTGAGCAATATTTATGCGTTACTCGCCGCCGAACAGATCGAGAATTGTTCGGTGCAGTCTATTCTCGAATGCATTTGATGTCTTGACGCCAGCTGGGACTGAGCGCATTTGGGCCAATCTATGTGGCGCTCAAACGCATTATATCTCTTGGCTTAATTTCTG
>NZ_JACDCU010000423.1 GCF_013817365.1 Methylibium sp.
ACTCTCCAAGACGCTGCCGTTGGCGGCGGCGCAGGCCGCGATCAGTGTCGCCACCGCCTACCGTATGCAGCACGACCCGCGACTGCCGTCCGACAAGAAGGCCCCGCGCGAGCGACGGCGGCCCGACCCGCTCGTCGACATCTTCGAGGCCGAGGTCGTACCGCTACTCGAGTCGGCGCCCGGCATCCGCCCGGTGGCTATATTCGACGAGTTGAGGCGCCGTCACGCGGAACTCGACCCGAGCGTGCGTCGAACCTTGGAGCGACGCATCCGCTCATGGCGCGCGCTTCATGGTCAGGAACGAGACGTGATGTTCCGCCAGACTCACGAAGCCGGCCGCATGGGGCTGTCCGACTTCACCGAGATGGGCGACCTGGGCGTCACCGTGCTGGGCGTGGCGCTGGACCACCGCCTGTATCACTTCCGCCTGGTGTGCTCCGGCTTCGAGCACGCGCACGTCATCCTGGGCGGCGAGAGTTACGTGGCGCTGGCCGAAGGCTTGCAGAACGCGCTGTGGGCCCTGGGCGGTGCCCCGCGTGAGCACCGCAGCGACAGCCTGTCGGCGGCGTTCCGCAATCTGGACGCCGATGCGCGTGAGGACCTGACCTCGCGCTACGACGCCCTGTGTGCGCACTACCTGATGGAGCCCACCCGCAACAACCGGGGCGTTGCCCACGAGAACGGCTCCATCGAGAGCGCGCACGGACACCTGAAGAGCGCGGTGCACGACGCGCTGCTGCTGCGCGGCGCCGTGGAGTTCGCCGACCTGGCCGCCTACCGCCGCTTCATCGACGAGATCGTCAGCCGCAAGAACACGCGCAACGGCCGCCGCATCGATGCCGAACGCACGCTGCTGCAGCCGTTGCCACCGGCGCGGACCTGCGACTACGAGGAGACGTTCGTCTATGTCACGTCCTCCGGGGGCTTCACCCTGCGCAAGGTCTTCTACACCGTGCCGTCGCGGCTGATCGGACACCGCTTGCGGGTTCGCCTGTACGACGACCGGCTCGAACTGCTGCTGGGGGCGACCTTGCTCATGACGCTGGAGCGCGGTCGCGGCGGCGCCAACGGCAAGCATGGTCACGTCGTCGACTACCACCACGTCATCCATGCGCTTCGGCGCAAGCCGATGGCGCTGCTCAGTCTGGTCTACCGTGACCAGCTCTTCCCACGTGAAGCCTATCGGTTGACGTTCGAGTTCCTGCGCGAGGAGATGGCCGAGCGCGCGGCCTGCAAGACGATGGTCGCACTGCTGAGCCTGGCGCACGACCGCTCGTGCGAGGCGCAACTGGCCAGCGTTCTGTCGGACGATCTCGATCGCCGACGGTTGCCGGACCTCAACGCGCTGCTGGCCCGCTTCGCGCCCGACCCGGCGCGCTTGCCGGAGGTGTCCGTGCGACTCGCCCCGCTGAGCTCCTACGACATCCTGGTGGACTCGCGTGTGGACTCGGGCGCGGAGGTCGCGGCATGAACGAGAACTTCGACGCTACCCGGCTCACGCTGCTGCTGACCGAGCTGAGGTTGCCGGCTACCAAGCAAATGTGGTCGAACTTCGCCGAGCAGTCGGACAAGGAGGGTTGACCAGCCGCGCGGCTGCTCACGGTGCTTGCCGAGAACGAGTTGGCCGAGCGTGACCGACGGCGCATCGAGCGGCATCTGGCCGAAGCCAAGCTGCTGCCGGGCAAGACGCTGGACAACTTCGACTTCAACTCCGTGCCGATGGTCTCCAAGGCGCAGGTGATGGCGCTGTGCGCGGGCGACGAGTGGCTTCGCAACGGCGCCAATGTGCTCCTGCTGGGGCCGCCGGGTGGTGGCAAGTCGCACCTATCGTCGGCCATCGGGCTGGCCTTGCTGGAGAAGGGTTGGCGCGTGCTGTTCGCGCGCACATCGGACCTCGTCCAGCGGCTGCAGGTGGCGCGCCGCGAACTTGCGCTCGAAGCCGCGCTCAACCGGCTCGACCACTTCGACGTGCTCATCCTCGACGACCTGGCCTACGTCACCAAGGACCAGGCCGAAACGTCGGCCTTGTTCGAGCTGATCAGTGCGCGCTATGAGCGGCGCTCGATGATCATCACGGCCAACCAGCCGTTCGGGGAATGGGGCAAGGTGTTCCAGGATCCGGCCATGACGCTGGCCGCGGTCGATCGGCTCGTCCATCACTCCACGATCTTCGAGATGAACGTCGAGAGCTACCGAAGGCGTACCGCCATCGAGCGCAAGCAAATCGGTGCCGGGAGACCTGCCAGCTACGCGACACCGAAGAATGTCGGCGTTCCCAAGCCTGCCGACAATCAACCCTCAACTTAAACCAGCCCGCGACATCAAATGTCCGGCATCATCAACTCGCCGCGTCACGGTTCTCATCCAGATTGACGCGCGCCTCTCATCCAGATTGACGCGCCACAGCCGACATCGATCAAAGCGCAAGCAACGCGCAATCAATGCAGCCATCCCTCCACCGGCTGCAACGCCGGCGGCAATGCATTCGTCCCGATCGCTTCGAGCAGGTTGATCTCCACCGTGCGGCAGATCGTGTCGAGCGGCAGGTGGTGCGGGCGCAGGCCGAAGGGTTCCTCGATCTCGTCGCCCACGGCGTCCAGGCCGAAGAAGGTGTAGGCCACGATCGCCACCACGAAGGGCGTCATGAAGCCGATCAGGTCCACCAGCCCGAAGGGCAGCAAGAAGCAATAGAGGTAGGCGGTGCGGTGCAGCAACAAGGTGTAGGCAAAGGGAATGGGTGTGGACTTGATGCGCTCGCAGCCGGCCGCCACCGCGGCCAGGCCGCTGAGCTGTTCGTCCATCGCGGCGACGAGGTGAGGGTCGATGTGGCCCGCGCGCATGCTCTGGCCGAGGTCGCGGCTGCTCAGGCGCAGCAGCAGGTCGCTGCCCGAACGAGAGGCGGCATAGGCCGCGAGCTCTGCGGGTGCGAGCCAGGGCCCGAGTTCGGCCGGCTCGCCGCTGCCGCGCAACTGTTGCCGCAACGCGTGAGCGAAGGCGATGGTGCGGCGGATGATGGCGTGGCGGGGGTCGGGGCCTGCGCTCACGCCATCGTCCGGCGCGGCTGAAGCGTCGGGCAGGCGGGTAAGGGTGAGCAGTTGGCGCGCCAGGCTGCGCGAGCGGAACAGCAACTCGCCCCACAGCTTGCGTGCCTCCCAGTAGCGCTCATAGGCGGCGTTGTTGCGAAAGCCGAGAAAGATCGCCAGCGCCAGCCCGATCAGGGAGAAAGGCACCGGCGTGAGCGTGATCTTCGCATCGAGGAGGTGACCGTGGCTCCAGGTCACCGCCGCCGCCAATGCGGTGCAGGTCGCGAGGCTCCAGCCAATGCGCGGCAGGATCGAGCCGCGCAGCGCGAAGAAAAGGCGCAGCGCGTTGGGGCGGCGGGTGACGATCATGCGGCCGCATTGTCGTCGGGCGTGCTGCCGTCGGCGAAGTT
>NZ_JACDCU010000082.1:0-3296 GCF_013817365.1 Methylibium sp.
GTGGGCCGGTGGCGTGTTCGTGGCGGCGGGGGTCGAGGTGGCCAAGTCGGTGCTGGCCTGGTACCTGGTGTCGGTGCCGAGCTATTCGGCGGTGTACGGCGCCTTCGCCACGGTGCCGATCTTCCTCATCTGGATCTACCTCGGCTGGGTCATCGTGCTGCTCGGCGCGGTGATCGCCGCCTACGCGCCGAGCCTGCAGATGCGCGTGGTGCGCCGTCCGCTCACGCCGGGTCACCGTTTCTCGCTCGCGGTGCTGCTGCTTCGAGAGTTGTCGCAGGCGCGAACGCAAAGCCGGCATGGGGCGAGCCTGGACCAGCTCTCGCACCAGTTGCGCGCCGACCCGCTGCAGATCGAGCCGATTCTCGAGACCTTCGTCGAAATCGACTGGGCCGCCCGCCTGGACGAAGAGGGCCACAAGCGCTACGTGCTGCTGTGCGAGCCGCAGGACACGCCGGCGCAGCCGCTGCTCGCCGCCCTGCTGCTGGAGCCGACGCCGGCCCTTCGCGGGTTCTGGAAGCGGGCGGCGTTCAGCGAGATGACGCTGCAGGAACTGATCGACTGAGTTCCGGCCTGGCGGCAGCCGGGCCGCGCGCGCGCGGCAAAGCTCGCCGGGCATTGAGGCTCCGGTGGGGGAATGCGGGCGCCTGCGGGCGGGCATTGTGGGCTATATTGAACTCGCCTTGCCTTAGGGAGCTTGCCATGAAAGTCAGCGACATCCTGGTTGTGAAGGGCGGCACGCTCTTCACCGCCCAGCCCGACCAGTTGCTGTCCGAGGCGGTGCGGGCCATGGCCGAGCGCGACATCGGCTCGCTCGTGGTCATGGAGAACGGCGAGCTCATCGGCATGCTCACCTTCCGCGAGGTCATGCAGGCGATCGTCGGCAACGATGGCAGCCTGGGGGCCAGCACGGTGCGCAGCGTGATGGACGACGCGCCGCTCACCTGCACGCCCGAAACCGAGATCGACGAGGTGCGCCGCATGATGCTCGGCCGCCACGCGCGATACATGCCGGTGATCACCCAGCGCATGCTGATGGGCGTGATCTCCTTCTACGACGTGGCGAAGGCCGTGGTGGAGGGGCAGGACTTCGAGAACCGCATGCTCAAGGCCTACATCCGCGACTGGCCGGTCGAGGACGAGCAGGCCGTGCAGCAGCAGCAGTAGGAAGACGGCGAGTCGCCCGTGCGGGGCCGGCAACGTGCCGGTTCGAATCGTCGGGCGACGTGCTGCCTGAGGGTTCGCCGCGGGGCGGCTGTCACAATGCGGATCGTCTAACGACTCCCCGCGCACCATGTCCGGCAGCACCCTCGGTCACCTGTTTCGCGTCACCAATTTCGGCGAATCGCACGGTCCGGCCATCGGTTGCGTGATCGACGGCTGCCCTCCGGGCATGGCCTTGTCGGAAGCCGACATCCAGCCCGAACTGGACCGCCGCCGGCCCGGCACTTCGCGCCATGTGACGCAACGCGACGAAGCCGATGCGGTCGAAATTCTCTCCGGCGTGTACGAGGGCAAGACCACCGGCACGCCGATCTGCCTGCTGATTCGCAACACCGACCAGCGCAGCAAGGACTACAGCAACATTGCCGAGTCTTTCCGGCCCGGCCATGCCGACTACACCTACTGGCACAAGTACGGCCTGCGCGATCCGCGCGGCGGCGGGCGCAGTTCCGCGCGGCTCACCGCCCCCATGGTCGGAGCCGGCGCGGTGGCGCGCAAATGGCTGGCCGAGCACCACGGCATCGCGTTTCGCGGCGGCATGGCCGCGCTCGGCGACATCCAGATCGCGTTCGAGGGCTGGGAGCACGTGCAGCACAACCCCTTCTTCGCGCCGAACGAGAGCCAGATCGCACAGCTCGAGGCCCACATGGACGCGCTGCGCAAGGCCGGCGATTCGGTGGGCGCGCGCATCGTGGTGCAAGCCAGTGGCGTGCCTGTCGGCTGGGGCGAGCCGCTGTTCGACAAGCTCGATGCCGACGTCGCGCACGCCATGATGGGCCTCAATGCGGTCAAGGGCGTGGAGATCGGCAGCGGCTTCGCCAGCGTCGCCCACCGTGGCTCGATGCACGGCGACGAGCTCACTCCCGAGGGCTTCCTGACCAACCACGCGGGCGGCGTGCTGGGCGGCATCAGCACCGGGCAGGATCTCATGGTGTCGATCGCCATCAAGCCGACGAGCTCCATCCGCACGCCGCGCCGCTCGATCGATCTGCAAGGCAAACCTGCGACGGTGGAAACGCATGGCCGGCACGACCCCTGCGTGGGCATCCGCGCCACGCCCATCGCCGAGGCACTGCTCGCTCTGGTGCTGATGGACCACGCCCTTCGTCACCGGGCGCAGTGCAGCGACGTGCGCCAGGCGGTGGCGCCGATTCCCGCGAGGGCACCTGGCAGCTGAGCCGGGCCCGAGCCGCCGGCTCGACGGTGCGCACGCACACACAGCAAGCCCTTTGCCTCGACATGTCCCCGCAAGCGCGGGGCCGCGCAGAAGCTCGGCGCTGTGCGCTGGCCGATACTCCCGGACCGGCAACTCATTCTGCGGAGAACAAAAGATGAAGATCGCAGCAGCCTTGGTCGTCGTGGCCGCCTGTCTGTCTGTGGGCTGCGCAACGCAGCCAGTTCCTGAACCTCAGGCGAAGGTGGTCCGCACCCGCGCGCCGATCAACTACGAGCAGGCCATCACCAACTTCTACGATCTCACCATCGCCGGGCCGCAGAAAGGCCGTGAACTGGAGTTCGGCGCACCAGAGCGCGGCACCTGCTCGATGTCGTCGCGCAACCAGAGCGGCCACCTCGGCTGGGTGGTGCCGGTTCAGTACAAGACCAAAGGCGCAGACAGCCGCGTGACGATCACCTCGCAGTTCTTCTGGTTCAGCGAGGAAACGATCAAGGGCGTGACCCGCCGCATGGAACTGTGTCCGTAAGCCAGGGGGGCCGTCTCGGGACGAGAAAAGCCGCTGCGGCGCTCGAGCCGCTCGACCGAGCAAGCGGCCGAGCCGCTGGCTATTGCTGCGGCACCGACGCCCCGCCCTTGTCGAACGCCGGGCTGGAGTGATCGTTGTTCTGACCTGGTTTCGGCAGCTCGACAGAACCACCGGTTACCGCCGGATCGGCGGGCGGAGGCGGCGCCTTCGGCACGTTCTCCAAGCTCTCCGTTGCGGGCGGCGCCGATTGCGCGGGAACGACGGGAATCTCGGCTTCCCTTTCGCCGCATCCGGCGGCAACGAATGTGAGTGCAACGACGATCGAGGCGGCGTATTTCATGGTGGAGTCTCCCGGAGTCGAATGAGTCGGGG
>NZ_JACDCU010000082.1:3306-11436 GCF_013817365.1 Methylibium sp.
GCGCCGGCTGAAAGACAGCCGGCGCCGGGGGAACAGCACCGGCGCGGAACAAACTCGCCGGCTTTGCACCGCTCAGCGTTGGCAATCGGCGTGCCTGCAGCTAAGCATGGGCCGAGCGATGAACGGGAATACGCCGTCGAGGAAGCGGCGCGCTGGGGCATCGCATTTTGCCGTCGCCGAAGGCGTGAAGCCGGCGGCGTCAGCCGAAGCACTCAGCACTCGATGATGTTCACCGCCAACCCGCCGCGCGCCGTTTCCTTGTATTTGGTCTGCATGTCGGCGCCGGTCTCGCGCATGGTCTTGATCACCTGATCGAGGCTCACGTGGTGGCTGCCGTCACCGCGCAGCGCCATGCGCGCGGCGTTGATGGCCTTGACCGAAGCGATGGCGTTGCGCTCGATGCAGGGAATCTGCACCAGCCCGCCGACCGGGTCGCACGTCAGGCCCAGATGGTGCTCCATGCCGATCTCGGCCGCGTTCTCCGCCTGCTCCGGCGTGCCGCCCAGCACGGCGCACAGGGCGCCCGCCGCCATCGAGCAGGCCACGCCGACCTCGCCCTGGCAGCCGACTTCCGCCCCGCTGATCGAGGCGTTCTCCTTGTAGAGGATGGCGATGGCACCGGCGGTGAGCAGGAAGTCGATGACGCCGCGCTCCGCCTTGGCGGCATCGCGCTCGACGAAGCGCGTGTAGTAGTGCAGCACCGCCGGCACGATGCCGGCCGCGCCGTTGGTCGGCGCTGTGACGACGCGCCCACCAGCCGCGTTCTCCTCGTTGACCGCCAGCGCGAACAGGTTGACCCAGTCGAGCACCTGCAGCGGGTCGGTTGCCTGCAGGCCAGCCTCGGCATTCAGATCGCGGTGCAACTTCGCGGCCCTGCGCCGCACCTTGAAGCCGCCGGGCAGCACGCCCTCGCTTTTCAGGCCGCGCTCAACGCAGGCCTGCATGACGCGCCAGATCTTCAGCAGGCCGGCGTCGATATCGGCGTCGGTAGGCCCGAGCTTGGCGAGTGCCCGTTCGTTGCGTCGCACCACCTCGGCAATCGAGCAGCCCAGCCGGCGCGTGATCTCGAGCAGCTCGTCGCCACTGCGTATCGGATGCGGCACGAGCGTGGTGTCGGGGCCGATCACCGGCTGGTGGCTGCCGTCGGGCGCGATCTCGTCGCCGATGACGAAGCCGCCCCCCACCGAGTAATAGCTGCGCTCGGCCAGCGGGGCGCCACTCGCATCGAAAGCCGCGAAGCGCATGCCGTTCGGGTGCAGCGGCAGGCTCTGGCGGCGCTTGAAGATCAGGTCGCGCGGCTCGTCGAAGGCGATCTCGTGGCGGCCGAGCAGGGCCAGGCGCTTGTTCGTGCGCAGCGCTTCGAGCTGTGCGGGCGCGGCATCGACATCGACCGTGTCGGGCTCTTCGCCGAGCAGGCCGAGCAGCACCGCCTTGTCCGAGCCGTGGCCCTTGCCGGTGGCGCCGAGCGAGCCGTAGAGCTCGCAGACGACGCGCGTGGTCTGCCCCAACAGGCCCGCATGCTCCAGGCGCAGCGCGAACAGGCGAGCCGCGCGCATCGGGCCGACGGTGTGCGAACTCGACGGACCGATGCCGATCTTGAACAGTTCGAAGACGGAGAGGGCCATGAAGTACTTCTTTGCTCAGTCCGCGCGGACCGTGATGCCGCTCATGCGGTCGCCTCGACAGCGGTCTCGTCGGCGAGCACGGGGGCACAACTGCAGAACAGGTTGCGGTCGCCGTGCACGTTGTCCACCCGGCCGACCGGTGCCCAGTACTTTTGCCTGCGCAGGGCGGGTAGCGGGAAGGCGGCTTCTTCGCGGCTGTACGAATGCGGCCAGTCCGCGGTGAGCAGTACCTCAGCGGTGTGCGGGGCGAGCTTCAGCGGGTTGCCCTCGCGCGGCCACTGGCCCGATTCCACCTTGGCGATCTCGCCGCGGATGGCGATCATCGCCTCGATGAAGCGGTCGAGCTCGGGCAGCGATTCGCTCTCGGTCGGCTCGACCATCAGGGTGCCTGCGACCGGGAAGCTGAGCGTGGGCGCATGGAAGCCGTAGTCGATCAGCCGCTTGGCGACGTCCTCAGCGGTGATGCCGCTCGTCTCCTTGAGCGGCCGGAGATCGAGGATGCACTCGTGCGCTACGCCACCGCCCTTGACGCCGTCGATGTTGCCGCTGAAGTGGATGTCGTAATGATCGGCAAGCCGTGCGGCGATGTAGTTGGCGCTGAGGATCGCCGTCTCGGTCGCGAGCGTCAGGCCGTCCGTGCCCATCATGCGCATGTACATCCAGCTGATCGGCAGCACCGCGGCGTTGCCCAGCGGCGCCGCGGAGACGGCGCCCACGCTGGTCTCGAGGCCCACGCCGCCGGTGCGGTGCGCCGGCAGGAAAGGCACCAGGTCCGCCGCCACGCACACCGGCCCCACGCCGGGGCCGCCACCGCCGTGCGGAATGCAGAAGGTCTTGTGCAGGTTGAGGTGGCTCACGTCGCCGCCGAACTCGCCGGGCGCCGCCACGCCGACCAGCGCGTTCATGTTGGCGCCGTCCACGTACACGCGCCCGCCGTGGCGGTGCACCAGCGCGCACAGCTCCTTGATGTGGGAGTCGAACACACCGTAGGTGGACGGATAGGTGATCATCACCGCGGCGAGGTTCGCGCTGTGCCGCTCGCACTTGGCCTGCAGGTCGGCGAGGTCCACGTTGCCTTCGTCGTCGCACTTTGTCACCACCGGCTTCAGGCCGGCGAGCTGTGCGCTGGCCGGGTTGGTGCCGTGCGCCGATTCGGGGATGAGGCAGATGTTGCGATGCGCCTGCCCGCGCGAGGCATGCCAGGCCTTGATGATCAGCAGACCCGCGTACTCGCCCTGCGAGCCGGCATTGGGCTGCAGGCTGACACCGCCGTATCCGGTGGCCTGGCACAACCACTCGCGCAGTTGCGCGTCCAGCTCCGCATAGCCGGCCAACTGCTCGGCCGGCGCGAACGGGTGAATGTTCGCGAACTCAGGCCAGGTGATGGGCATCATCTCGCTGGTCGCGTTGAGCTTCATCGTGCACGAGCCGAGCGGGATCATCGTGCGGTCGAGCGCGAGGTCCTTGTCGGAGAGGCTGCGGATGTAGCGCAGCATCTCGGTCTCGCTGTGGTGGGTGTTGAACACCGGGTGCGCGAGGTAGGCGCTGTTGCGGCGCAGGCCTTCGGGCAGCAGCGGCGAGATGCCCTTGTCGAACTTGGCGAGCAGCGCCTGCAGGCTCTTGTCGACCGCGCGCTCGCGCGCCGCTGCACTGTCCTGGCCGCGCATCTCGCCGGCGCGCAGCACCGGCGCGGCGGCCATGCCGAGCGCCGTGGGGATCACGCGCCACAGCAGCAACAGGTCGGCTTGCGTGGTGGTCTCGTCGAGGGTGATGCCGATCGAGCCGGCCGAGGCACGGCGCAGGTTGACGCCGGCCTCGCGCGCGGCCTTGAGCACGGCGTCGGTGTGCACGCCGCTGGGCACTTCGATCGTGTCGAAGGCGTCCTCGTGCGCCAGCGTGCAGCCGAGGTGGCGCAACCCCGCGGCCAGCACGGCCGTGTAGCTCGCGACCCGCTGGGCGATGCGCTTGAGTCCCTGCGGCCCGTGATAGACGGCGTACATGCTCGCGACCACCGCCGGCAATACCTGCGCCGTGCAGATGTTGGACGTGGCCTTCTCGCGGCGGATGTGCTGCTCGCGGGTCTGCAGGGCCAGGCGCAAGGCGGGTGCGCCGTGCGCATCGACGCTCACGCCGACCAGCCGGCCCGGCAGCGAACGCTTGAATTCGTCGCGGCAGGCCATGTAGGCGGCGTGCGGCCCGCCGGCGCCCATCGGCATGCCGAAACGCTGGGTGGTGCTCACGGCGATGTCGGCGCCCATCTCGCCGGGCGGCGTGATCAGCGTGAGCGCCAGCAGGTCGGCGGCCACGATGGCCAGCGCGCCCTTGGCATGCAGTTCCTCGATGAGCGGCGCGAGGTCGCGCACTCGGCCATTCAGGCCCGGGTACTGGAACAGTGCGGCGAAGTGCTCGCCTTCGGCCGCAGCCTCGGCCGGGCCGACCGTCACGGTGTAGCCGAGCGGTGCGGCGCGGGTGCGCACCACTTCGAGCGTCTGTGGGAGCACGTCGTCGGCGACGAAAAAGCTCTTGCTCTTGCTCTTGCCGACGCGCGCGGCCAGCAGCATGCCCTCGGCGGCGGCAGTGGCCTCGTCGAGCATGGAGGCGTTGGCGACGGGCAGGCCGCTCAGGTCGGCGACCATGGTCTGGAAGTTGAGCAGAGCTTCGAGCCGGCCCTGGGAAATTTCGGCCTGATAGGGCGTGTAGGCCGTGTACCAGGCCGGGTTCTCGAGCACGTTGCGCAGGATCACGCCGGGCGTGTGCGTGCCGTGATAGCCCTGGCCGAAGAAGCTCTTGAGCACGCGGTTCTTCGCGGCGATCGTCTTCAGTTCCGCTAGCGCTTGCGCTTCTCCCGCAGCGGGCGGCAGCGCCATTGGCGCGGAGCGCACGATGCTGCGCGGCACGATGGCGTCGATGAGCGCGCGGCGGGTGAAGCCCGGCGCGCCCGTGCCGATGGCGGCGAGCATGCGACGCTCGTCGTCGGCATCGATGCCGATGTGGCGGGCGACGAATTCGTCGGCGTTCTCGAGTTCGGTGAGCGACCGGTAGGCAGACATCAGCATGAAAGAAGATCCTCGGCATCGAGCCCGCGGTGGCGGGCGCATTGGTCGGACAGTGCGCCCCCTCGTGAGGGACTCGCACCGCGGCAAAAGCGATTCAGCTGTCCTTGACGAGCTGCTCGTAGGCGGGTGCGTCCATGAGCTGGTCGAACTCGGTCATGTCGGAGACCTTGACCTTGAAGAACCAGCCGTGGCCGAGCGGGTCGGTGTTGGCCAGCGCCGGCTCGGCGCGCAGCGCCTCGTTGACCTCGACCACTTCGCCGCTCACCGGCATGTAGAGGTCGGCCGCAGCCTTGACGGACTCGACCACGCCGGCCACGTCGCCCATCGCGAAGCTGCTGCCCACAGCCGGCAGATCGACGAAGACCACGTCGCCCAGCGCGTCCTGCGCGTGCTGCGTGATGCCGACGACGGCCGCATCGTGATCTTCGATGTTGACCCACTCGTGATCGGTCGTGTACTTGGTCGTCATGGCTTTCCTCTTGTCGGTGGTTGCGAAGGGGGGAACGGGTGATCGGTGGAACGCCGGCCGGTCGGGCCGCGGGCAAGTCCTTGTCGACGCCGGCGCTCGCGAGTTGGCGGACTCAGCTTCGCTTGTAGCGGTGCGGCGCGAAGGGCAGGGCGGTCACGCGCATCGGCAGGGGCTTGCCGCGCACCAGCGCAAACACCTCGTGCGAGACGGCGCAGTGGTTGCTGGCCAGGTAGGCCATGGCAATGGGCTGGCCCGTGCTCGGGCCGATGGTGCCGCTGGTCACATGGCCGAGCCGGTGGCCGTGGCCATCGACGATTTCCGCGTCCTCGCGCACCGGCACCCGCTCCAGGCCGACCAGACCGACCCGCTTGTTGCAGGTGCCGGTGGCCAATTGCGCGGCGATGACGTCGGCGCCCGGGTAGCCGCCGGCGCGAGCGCCGCCCGGCCAGCGCACCTTCTGGATGGCCCACCCCAACCCGGCCTCGATCGGGGTGGTGGTGGCATGGATGTCGTGGCCGTACAGGCACAGGCCGGCTTCCAGCCGCAAGGTGTCGCGCGCGCCCAGGCCGGCGGGCTCCACTTCCGGCTGAGCGAGCAGCGCGCGGGCCAGCGTCTCGGCGGATTCGGCGGGAACCGAGATCTCGAAACCGTCTTCGCCGGTGTAGCCGGAGCGGGTGAGGTAGCAGGGAATGCCGGCCAGCTCGAAGGCGCCACCGCTCATGAAACTCAACTCCGCCACGCCGGGCGCAAGGCGGGCCAGGGCGGTCACCGCCTGCGGCCCCTGCAGCGCCAGCAGCGCCCGCTCGGGCAGCGCCTGCACGCGGCAGCGGTGGCCGATGTGGGTGAGGAGGTGGGCCAAGTCGGCATCCTTGCCGGCCGCATTCACGATCAGCAGCAGATCGCCCACGCCGGCCGAAGCCTGCGGCCGCGTGATCATCAGGTCGTCGAGCAGGCCGCCGCTGCTGTTCGTGAAGAAGCCGTAGCGCTGCTTGCCCTCGGTCAGGCCGAGCACGTCGACCGGCACCAGCGATTCGAGCGCGCGAGCCGCATCGGGGCCGTCGAGCCGGATCTGACCCATGTGCGAAACGTCGAACAGCGCGGCCGCGGCGCGGCAATGGCGGTGTTCGCCGAGGATGCCGCGGGGGTAGCTCACCGGCATGTCGTAGCCGGCGAACGGCACCATCTTCGCGCCGAGCTGGAGGTGCAGCGCATGCAGCGGCGTCTTGTGCAGGGCCGCGGTGTTGGCTTCGGACATGGAGTGACTTTCGAGGGCGTTGATGGAGCCACCGCAAAAACGGTGGAGCCTGCCCTCGCTGTCCTGGGTACCTGAGAGATTCGGCTCGCCGGTCGCGAGGGTATCGCGGCGGCGGGGCTTGCCCCTTCGGTGAGCCGCCTCTGGGGCGGCCTCTCTCCAGTGAGGTAATGCGTCAGTCCTTTTGCCTGAGCGTTCGAGGGCTTGCCTCTGCGCCTTCGGCGGCTCCCTCGAAGGAAGCTCTCTCCTGACGGGCCAAAGTGTAGCAGCGGGGTCGCGGCGGATGCCGTCACAGCAGCCCGACCGCAACGATGGGCATATTCCGGCTCAGTTCCCCGCAGGCCGGGTGAGCCGCTTGACCAGGCTGGCGCTGGTCAGCAGTTCGAGCTGGGCTTCGAGCCGGATCACGCGCTCGGTGAGGTTTTCGATCTTGCGCTGCTGCGTCTGGATGGCTTCGCTCTGACGCACTACGCGGTCTTCCAGCTTGATCACAGAACTCAGAGCGCCCCAGACCCGGTCGGTCACGCTCATCAGGCAACCTTGCGCACGCGCGCGGCCGCGGTGGGGGGCGCGGGTTTGGAGCCGCCGGCGCGGCGCTCCATCGCGGCGATGCGCTCGTTGCTCGAGGCGATGAAGGCGAGCGAATCGTCGATGGCGGCGCCAGCGCGATCAGTCGCGGCCTTGGCCGCATCGGCCAGCGCGCCCAGCTCGTCATCGGCCTCCTGCGACTCGTAGGCCACGGCGCCGCGGCGCATCAGCTCGGAGATCGGCAGGCCGAGCTTCTTGGCCTTGGCCGCGATGGCGGATTTTTCCTGGGGCGTCGCCTGGACGACGATGCGCAGGGTGGCTGCTGAACTCATGGCGTAGTGCTCCTGGGAGATCGGCCCGGCTCGGGTATGTACAGTCTATGTACATCGGGATCGCTGTCAAGCCCAGAATCTTCGACATCGAGGGTCGGCGCCTGCGGATAGAGCCGGGCCAGCAGCTCGGCGCACGCTTCGGCCAGCAGCGTGCGCAGTGCCTTGCGCAGCGGCGCCGCGGCCGTCGGTGCCGAGCCCGCCGTGCTGCGCTCGGCCCATAGCGCGTGCAGGGCCTCGGTGTGGGTTTCGAGCACGGCGCTCACGCTGTCCGACCAGAAATCCGGGTGTTCGGCAGCCGCCCATTCGCCGCGGCCGCGCCCGTAGTGCGCCACCGCCAGATAGCCGAGCAGGGCCGAACGCGCCAGCTCGTCGAGCACCGTGTCCGACCAGGCCAGCGACGGCGTATCGCCGCGCAGCAGGTTGACACCGCGCGCCAGCCCGGCGGCACCGAGCGCGCCGAGCACGCCGCCGGCCAGTAGGCCGCCGCCGAGCGTCATGCCGGCGCTGGCGATGTCGGCCTTCAGACCGGCGAGGGCGCCGGTGAGTACGCCGCCCCACACCGCTGCCTTGCCTTCGCTGAGGGGCTGGTGCACGGCGTAGTGTTCGGCCAGGCGCGTGAGCACCACGTTGGTGGCATGGCCGCCGAGGCCGTGCAACTGGATGAGCTGGTCGGTCGAGCGACGGATGTCGGCATCGAGCCGCTCGGCCAGCGCGCGCATCGCCTCCTCGCGCGGCGTCGTGGCGCCTTCGCGGCGCAAGCCGAGCGCGGCGCCGGCCTCCTTGAGCCTGCCGCTCCAGCCCGATTCGCGCACCGGCTCGCGGTCGAGCGCGGCGCGTGCCAGCCGCTCGGCCAGAACGTCCATCGCTG
>NZ_JACDCU010000424.1 GCF_013817365.1 Methylibium sp.
CCTCGGCCCGGCTGCGCTCAAAGATCAAACTGGGGAATATTCAACCGGCGGAAATGGGGAGTATTCGTCCGGCGGCGACACAAGCCGAGCTCGGGCCACAGGTCGGCCTCCTCGATGACGTCGCGCTTTTCGCTGATGGCGGTCGCCACCGCCTTCTCGACCGTGCGCAGCATCTGCCGCGGGCTCAAATGGGCCAGCAGGTAGTGGCACTTCGGGTCCAGGCGCACCCGCTCCTCGAGCCCGATGCGCTTAAGCGCCGAAGCCGCCACCCTTCTTGCCGTCTCGACCGCCTCCCGCGGCTGCGGCGGCTCGATGACAAACACCTCAAAGCGGCTCAGGATGGACGGCTCGATGCCGCGCACGCCGTTGGCAGTCGCGATGTAGGTGACCAAGCTGGCGTCGAACTGGATGCCAACCGACTGGTCTGCCATTCGACGCGCGGTGACGGGCTCAAGCACCCCGTGCAGTTCGGCCAGCGGCTTGTTGGCGTAGGTGCTGGAGTCGATGGTCGCCTTGTCCAGTTCGTCGAGCAGGATGACCGGGTTGGCGTATTCGCCCTGGCACAGCAGCTCGAACAGCAATCCAGTCGAGGAGTTCCCCCAGTGGGAATCAGTGCCGGCGAGGGCATTGCCCGCGCTGGGCTGGTCGTAGCCGATGGCCGCGTGCGGCACGGCGAGCAGTTCTGCGACACGTTGGCTGAAGTGCGTCTTGCCCACGCCGGGCGGGCCGAGCAGCAGCATCGGCGGGATGCGCACAGGGCGCGGGGCGACCTCGGCCAGTGCGAGCGTGTGCTTCAGCAGCCGCAGTGGCGCACGGAAGTGCGGCATCTCGCGCTCGAGCGATTCCAGCTCGGCACGCGAGCCGCCGCTGCGGGCGTAGCGGCGGTCGGGGCCGAAGTTGACCAGGCGCTCGACCATCGATTTGAGTCGCTTGCCGACGTCGGTGTCGGCGCTGCGATGCTGTCGGTCCTCGAGGAAGACTCCGCTGTGAAGCGCGTCGAACTGCAGCAGCACGCGGTGACATTCCCGCGAAGGCTCGGCGCCCCAGGCGGCGTGCCACGCCGGACCCGCAGGTGCTGATTCGGCAGGCTCAGGTTCAGGCACCTTCTCGGGCAAAACCTCGACACGTGGCTTGAGGCGGTCCTTCACCTGGCGCTCCACGAGGATGTCCTCGATGACGCGCCGCGGCAGCGCAAGCCACTCCCCGCCCTTACCGACTGTCCAGCGCTCGTAGCCGGCGGGCAGCGAAGAAGCACCTGATGATTGTTTGACCATCATTTCGTATCCAACTGGACGAACGAGGAAGCCAACCAGGAGCGCTCGACGGCGTGGCGGACGCGCTGGTACAGCGAATGGTCCACTTCGTCCGAGCCAGGAACGAGCAGGCCGCGGACGGTGCTCGCCAGGACGGCGTCGTGGCGCTCCATCAGGTCGCAGGCTGGCAGGACGCGCAAGCATGTCATCACGTGCGGCTCCAGTTCTGGGCCCGCGCGCAGGAGGTCGTGGCCGACCTGAGGGTCGACCAGTTTGCCGAGGTCGAACAGCAGTGCCGCCAGGGTCGCGGCGTCGCGCTCTGCCTCGGACGGGTGCTGTGCGGTGTAGGCCAGTTCGGCGGCGTGCACGCTTTGCTCGAACAACCCACCAGGTCTCGCGTGGTGGTCGAGTGCAGCCGTCCGGCGGAAGAAGCGAAGCTGGGTACGGCCGCTGGCCATGACGGACATGAAGAGGGCTTGAGCGGCTGGTGAGAGCCGGCCGAGCAGCAAGCGCAGGCGCTGCAGGTCAGCAAGCTGGACGCACGGAACGCTCGGCAGCCAAGCCGCCTGAACCAGTGGTGAAGCCCGCTCGAAAACACTCACGCGCACGCCTTGCTCGTCACGCTGGAGACGCAGCGCAAGCCAGCTCCCGTCCTCCACGTCCAGCAGCACGTCACGATTGCCCCGCACTTGCAGCTTGCCGACCGAGGTCTGAACGGCGCAGACGAACTGGCCGGCCCAGAGAAGCTTGCGGCTCTCGATTCGGCCAAGGAGAGAGAACGCATGGCGGGCCGGGTGCAGCCCGGCGACATCGATGGTGGCGGTGAGCATGGGTGAGTCCTTTTGGGGCATACCTTGCGGGGAGCCCGACAGCAGGCACCCATCCAATTGCCTCAAGTGCCGAAAACGCTGGAGGCCGCTGCACTTGAGGCGCTGCAGGCGCGCTACTTCAGTTGCTTGAGCAACTGGTAGTAGTGCTCGCGGACCTCGACGAGAGCCGGGTCGAGGCCTCGGGGACCGCCGCGGCGAAGGCCGACCTGGCCGTGGCTCCAGAAGTCGAGCGAGGCCAAGGCCTCGTCGCGCTTGCGCACGAGATGAGGGAGCAGTCGCTCGATGAGCAGCCGGGCGAACTTGCCGGTGTAGTTCAGCGTGTAGCAGGTACGCCGACGACCGACGACATGTTTGAGTTCGTAGATGGGCGCCTGGAGGCCGACGGCTTCGCAGAAGTGCGCCAGCACCGGTAGATTGTTCTGGCTGATGTGGACGCCCAGTCGATAGCTCACGCGCCGACGGTCGCGACTCGCCTGCTTGGCGATGTGGATGCAGCCCTCGCCATCAACGAAGCCACCGGCCCACGCCAACGAGATGTCGTCATATGACGAATTAGAGGACTCCGACACGGAGCGAGGAGTTTTGCCAGAGGTCATGACGATGAGCGATCAGTAGACTGATAGACAGTATATCCTGCTACATGCGGTTTGTCTAGCGATGCGACATGGCGCATGTCTGTCGGTGGGCTACCATCGCTTGATGGAGCCGTCAGACAGTCGTTCCCAGTTGAACGTGCGCATCAGCCCGCACGGCGCAAAGCTCATCGACAACAAGCGCATCGAGCTGAGCAAGCACGGTGCAACCATTCCCTCAAGGTCGGACGTGCTGCGCTTCGCGCTTGCCGCCTACCTCGGCGTCGATGTCAGCGAGCTGGGAGTCGATGGGAGGCAAAGCGCTCGCCGCTAGTGACGATGGCTCTGCGAGGCGCAATAGCACCTGCCAGTAGCTTGAAATGACAAGCGGACTTGGCGGCCCGGCCGATCGTCGCGGCTATGCGACAAACGGGGGCCTATCGACTTCGAACTAGGCACTCCGCCCTGATAACAGACGTTCGCGCTGCCGTTCGCTTGGCCGTAGGCGATCACGTCACTGCTGCGCTGAACGAGATCGATGGTGAGCAAGGTCGCTCTGTAGTGGCGTTGAGGTAGCCGAACCACTGCTGTCGAGTGACGCTCGCGCCGGCAAGGGCTGCGATGCAGCGGAGGACTAAACCGCTCGCGCGGTAGGCGCTCCGGCTACGCCGGTGGTGGTGCGTTGAGCGTCCGGCTCTGCCATGTTGTTGATCGAGGCAATCCGCCTCGTTCATCGACTGGAGCCGAACCATGGAG
>NZ_JACDCU010000425.1 GCF_013817365.1 Methylibium sp.
ATCACGAAGCGCAGGCCCGTCGGGCGGGCCGATCCGCCGAGGCGGAATGAGCGGAGGACTCAGAGCTTGTCGATCCCGTCCTTGACCTTTTCCTTGGCATCGCCGTAGGTGCCCTGAACCTTGCCGCTCGCCTTGTCCGCGCGGCCTTCGTTTTCCATCTGCTTGTTGCCGACGGCTTCGCCGGTTTTTTCCTTCACCTTGCCGGCGGCTTCGTCGACGCGGCCCTTGACTTGGTCCTTGTTCATGACTGTCTCCTTGTCGGAACTCTCGCAAGGCAGGAGCGCCTCGGCGTATCGAAACTTTCGCTGCCCCGCCGTTTTGCGTCTGTGGTCGAGGGCACCCTCGTGCGTAGGGAAAGGCTTACAGCTTGGCGCGGTTCGAACCACGGATACGACGCTGCGCTACGGATGAGGCTGCGCTACCTCAGGGTCTGCAAATACGCCGCCATGTCGTGCGCATGCTGCGCAGTCACGCCCATGTCGGGCATCGCGGTTTCGGGATCGATGCGCTGCGGGTCGCGCAGCCAGGCGACGAGGTTGGACGTGGTGTTCGGCAGCCCTCCGGCGATCCACTGGCGCCCGGCCAAGCCGCCGAGCGGAGGGCCGATGCGGACGGGCGCACCCGTCACGCCGGGAATGCTGTGGCAGGAGATGCAGGCGTACTCGCGCATGGCCAAGCGGCCGCGCTCGGCGTTTCCGACGAGGACCGGCCCGAGCGCTTCATGGGCCCCGCCGACCCGGCACTGCTCGCCGTCGGCCGCGGCCATACGCTCCTCGTAGCCCTGCGGCGTCAGCGTGGGCAGGCGGGTGAGAAAGGCGACCACCGCCCACATTTCCCGCTCGCTCAGGTGATATTCCCAGGCCGGCATGCCGCTCATCTTGATGCCCTCCCGCGTGACCCAGTAAAGCTCGCGCGCACGCCAGTGGCGGGCGGCGTCGATCAGCGAGACGGGCACCGGCTGCATGCTCCGGCTGAAGTCGGCCGGCGCGACGCCGGGCGCGCCATGGCATTGCACGCAGTGGTCGCGAAAGCAGGCGGCGCCCCGCTGCAGCAGTTCGGGCTGTTCGAGCGGCGGCGGCTCGATAGTGCGCGCGCGCAACCGCACCGAACGCGCCATGGCCGTTTCAAGCAGCGAATAGGTCGGCTGCAGGTGCGACGCCGTCGCCGCCACGTTGTACAGACCGCCATAGACCATGACCGCCCCGAACAGCGCGCCGCCGCCGGCCAGCACCGCGAGCGTCAATGCCACCACCTTCCACGGTGCAAGGCTGGACCGGTGCTCGGATGGCGCCGCGTTGCGCTCGCCCTCGGGCTCGCGCCCGCGTACGGGCGGCACGGTCGGCGCGTCATCGGCCGCAGGCCGCATCGGGGGTTCGCTCACGCTTGCCCGCAAAGCAATTGCAAGGCCTGGGCGGCTGCGGGCGCCAACTCCTCCGCACCGAGGCTTCGATGCCCGCAGGACGGAACCATGGCCCCCGGCTCGGCCCGCGGTCGGCAAAAGATGCGGCAACGCTGACCAGCGCCGGCGCATGGCACGGTTGGCGTCACGTTGCACCGCGATTCCCTCAAGCCGCGCCCAGGGCCGCGAGCCGCTGTGCCCAGGAGTACACGGCATGCGAAAAAGCCGCACGGACGCAGGCGTCGGATCGAGCGGGCACGACTCGCGCTAGTCGCGTCATCAAGGATGGCAATGAACCGCGCACCGCAGCACAACAAGGCTTGCCCACGCGCACGCCACGGTCCGGGGACGCCGGCGCCCCGCGGCCCCCTGCGCCCTGCACTGTTCGCCAGCGCAGCGCTGGCCCTGCTGCTGGTCGGCTGCGATGTCCTGCAAGGCGGCGCCGCAACGCCGCGGCCGCTTGCCCTCGGCGATGCCGATCGCGGGCTGCGCCTGCTCTCGCAATACCAGTGCGGCAGTTGTCACGCCATTCCCGGCGTCCCGGCGGCACAGGGCGGCATCGGCCCACCGCTCGGCGCCTTCGGGCTGCGCAGCTACATCGCCGGGCAGCTGCCCAACGTGCCGGACACGCTCGCCCGCTGGATTGCCGATCCGGCGGCGGTGATCCCCGGCACCGCGATGCCCGACATGGGCGCCAGCGAGGCCGATGCGCGCGACATGGCGGCCTACCTGCTCTCTCTGCGATGAAGCACACGCGAGTCGCTCTGCGCATTGGTTGCCGCGCGTCGCACGAAGCGGGGTGGAGCCAGTGAAATGAAGGCGCCGACACGGCTTCACGCCCGGCGCCCGTCTGCATCGCCGCTGCTTGCGCTCTTTGCGGCGGCAGGCTCGCCGGCCCCGGCACAAGGCTTGGACGACGCCAGCGTCCCGCTGAGCTCGGTGTTGGCACCGGCCGCCATCGACGCCGCTTCCATCGCGCAGATCGGCTGGGTGTTGTTCGGCGGCGGCACGCTGATCTTCTTGCTGGTGATGGCGCTGCTGTGGCTCGCGTTGCGCAAGCCGGCGCAGCCCGTGCGGCCGGCGCTGTGGATCGTCGGCGGTGGCCTGGTGTTTCCGGTGGTGGTGCTCTCGGTGCTGCTCGGCTGGACCACACTGCGCAGCGCGACTTTCGCGCAAGCCACGCCGAGCGACGCGCTGGTGGTGAGCGTGACCGGGCACATGTGGTGGTGGGAGATCCGCTACCGCGACCCGGCCACGGGCGAAGAGATCGTCACCGCCAACGAGCTGCACCTGCCGGTCGGGCGCACCGTGCACCTGGGCCTGACCACGGCCGACGTGATCCACAGCTTGTGGGTGCCGCAGCTCGGCGGCAAGGTCGACATGATGCCGGGCCGCGTGAACCGGCTGCTCGTCAATGCGACCGAGCCGGGCACCTACCGCGGGCAGTGCGCGGAGTATTGCGGCCAGCAACATGCGCGCATGGCGCTGCACGTGGTGGCGCAGGCACCCGACGAATTCGCGGCGTGGCTGGCGCGGCAGGCACAGGCGGCGGCGGAGCCGGCCGACGCACTGGCCGTGCTCGGGCGCGAAGCCTTCGTGGCGCAGCGTTGCGCGGCCTGCCACACGGTGCGCGGCGTGGCCGAGGGCCTGCAGCTCGGGCCGGACCTCACGCACGTTGGCAGCCGCCTGTATCTCGGTGCGGGCGTGCTGCCCAACCACCCCGGCACGCTGATGGCGTGGATCAGCAACGTGCAGGATCTCAAGCCCGGCGCGCGCATGCCCTCGTTCGCGCATGTCGGCCCGGCGGACCTGCAGGCGCTGGCCGCCTACCTGGCGCAGCTGAAATGAAACGGCTGACTCTTCTCGGCGCTTTGCGGATGTTCGGCTGGACTGCCGTGCGAATGGTCGGTGCGGGCAAAGCCGTGGGCGGGTGTGCGGTGGCGCGCCGGTGCGGCGGTCGCCGCTGCGCGGCGACTGCGCTGTGCTGCTCGGGCTTGCGGGCCGTCGCACAA
>NZ_JACDCU010000083.1 GCF_013817365.1 Methylibium sp.
GCTCGGCTCGTGAGCCGGCAGTGCGGCGGTCGGCAGCGTGCGTTCGACCGGCCGGCTCGCCAGCGCGGGAGCGGACGCCGCAGCGGGGGCTTGAGCCGGTGCGGTTTGCGCAGGTGCCGGCGCTGCTGCGCTTCGGCCCGGGCCGTCGCCCTTGGCGCCCGCTGCACCGGCCAGCACCACGATCGGCGTGCCCTTGGACACCGAGTCGCCGACCTTGACGAGCACGCGCTCGACCGTGCCCGCGTGCGAGGACGGAATCTCCATCGAGGCCTTGTCGCTCTCCACTGTGATCAGGCTTTGCTCCGCCGTCACGCTGTCGCCCGGCTGGACCAGCAGCTCGATCACGGCGACCTGATCGAAGTCGCCGATGTCGGGCACGACCACTTCGCGCGTCTCGCCGGACGTCGACGCCGCCGCACCAGACGCGGCCGGCGCAGCGGGCGGCTGGCCGCCCGGGACGGCGATCGCCCCGGCAGGCGGCGGCGACGCCGCCATGTCGTCGGCACTGCCTTCCGTGCGCGCCCCCGACGTTTGCGTATCGGGCGCGGACTGCGGCGCTTCTTCCGCCGCCACGGCCTGGCCGGCGGCATCGGCCGCCTCGAGCATCAGCACCACCGAGCCCTCGCGCACCTTGTCGCCTAGCTTCACACGCAGTTCCTTCACCACCCCGGCATGCGAAGACGGAATCTCCATCGAAGCCTTGTCGCTCTCCACTGTCACCAGGCTTTGCTCGGCCTTGATCCGGTCGCCCGGCTTGACCAGCACCTCGATGATCTCAACCGATTCGAAGTCGCCGATGTCGGGGACCTTCACTTCCATCAGCGCCATGTTTTCGTCTCCGCTTATCTGTCAGGCGTATCGCGTTATCAGGCGTACAGCGGGTTTATCTTGTCGGCGTTGATGCCGTACTTCTTGATGGCCTCGGCGACTTGTGCGGCCGGCACCGCGCCATCGTCTGCCAGGGCCTTGAGCGCGGCCACCACGACGTAATGGCGGTTGACCTCGAAGTGCTCGCGCAGCTTGGTGCGGAAATCGCTGCGGCCGTAGCCGTCGGTGCCGAGCACCCGGTAGGCACGGTCCTTGGGAATGAACGCGCGGATTTGCTCGGCATAGGCCTTCATGTAGTCGGTCGAGGCGACCACCGGGCCGGCATGCGGCGTGAGCTGCTGCGTCACGAAGGGCACGCGCGGCTTGGCGGTGGGATGCAGCAGATTCCAGCGATCGGCGTCCTGGCCGTCGCGGGCGAGTTCGTTGAAGCTCGGGCAGCTCCAGACGTTGGCCGCGACGCCCCAATCCTTTTCGAGCAACTCCTGTGCGGCCATGGATTCGCGAAGGATGGTGCCGCTGCCCAGCAGGTTGACCTGCGGCTGCTTCTTCTTGCCCCCGGCAGCCTCTTGCAGGAGGTACATGCCTTTCAGGATTTGCTGCTCGGTGCCTGCCTTGAGGCCCGGATGCGGATAATTTTCGTTGAGCAGAGTGATGTAGTAGTAAACGTTCTCCTGCCTTTCCACCATGCGCTTGAGGCCGTCGTGCAGGATCACGGCCACCTCGTGAGAGAAGGTCGGGTCGTAGCTGATGCAGTTGGGAATGGTGCTGGCCAGGATGTGGCTGTGGCCGTCCTCGTGCTGCAGGCCCTCGCCGTTGAGCGTGGTGCGCCCGGAGGTGCCGCCGAGCAGGAAGCCGCGTGCCTGCATGTCGCCGGCCGCCCAGGCGAGGTCGCCGATGCGCTGGAAGCCGAACATCGAGTAGTAGACGTAGAACGGGACCATCACCCGGTTGTTGGTCGAGTACGAGGTCGCCGCGGCGATCCACGAGCTCATGCCGCCGGCCTCGTTGATGCCCTCCTGCAGGATCTGCCCGGCCTTGTCTTCCTTGTAGTACATCACCTGGTCCTTATCGACCGGCGTGTAGTTCTGGCCCGCGGGGTTGTAGATGCCAATCTGGCGGAACAGGCCCTCCATGCCGAAGGTGCGTGCCTCGTCCACCAGGATGGGCACCACGCGCGGGCCGAGTGCCTTGTCGCGCAGCAGCACCGTCAGGCAGCGCACGTAGGCCTGCGTGGTGCTGATCTCGCGGCCCTCGGCGGTGGCGTCGAGCACGGCCTTGAAGGCGGAGAGCTCGGGCACAGGCAGCGTCTCGTCGGCCTTCACGCGTCGCTTGGGCAGCGAGCCGCCGAGCGCCTTGCGGCGCGCGTGAAGGTACTGCATTTCGGGCGTGTCGTCGGCCGGCTTGTAGAAGGGGATGTCGGCCAGACGATCGTCGGGAATCGGGATGTTGAAGCGGTCGCGAAAGGTGCGCACGTCTTCAGCCACAAGCTTCTTGGTCTGGTGGGCAGTGTTCTTGCCCTCGCCGATCTTGCCCATGCCGTAGCCTTTGACGGTCTTGATGAGCAGCACCGTCGGCTGGTCCTTGTGGTTCACCGCGGCGTGATAGGCCGCATGCACCTTGTGCGGGTCGTGACCGCCGCGGTTCAGACGCCAGATGTCGTCGTCGCTGAGCTTGGCCACCATCTCCAGCAGCTTGGGATGCTGGCCGAAGAAGTGCTTGCGCACAAAGGCGCCGTCGTTGGCCTTGCAGGCCTGGTAGTCGCCGTCCACCGTGTCCATCATCACCTTGCGCAGGATGCCTTCCTTGTCGCGCGCGAGCAGCGGATCCCAGTAGCTGCCCCAGATCAGCTTGATGACGTTCCAGCCGGCGCCGCGGAACTCGCTCTCCAGTTCCTGGATGATCTTGCCGTTGCCGCGCACCGGGCCGTCCAGGCGCTGCAGGTTGCAGTTGACGATGAAGATCAGGTTGTCGAGCTTTTCACGCGCCGCCAGGCCGATGGCGCCCATCGATTCGGGCTCGTCCATCTCGCCGTCGCCGCAAAACACCCAGACCTTGCGCTTGGACGTATCGGCGATGCCGCGCGCATGCAGGTACTTCAGGAAACGGGCCTGATAGATCGCCATCAGCGGGCCCAGGCCCATCGAGACGGTCGGGAACTGCCAGAACTCCGGCATCAGCTTGGGGTGCGGGTAGCTCGACAGGCCCTTGCCGTCAACTTCCTGGCGGAAGTTGAGCAACTGCTCTTCGCTGATGCGGCCCTCGAGGAAGGCCCGCGCATAGATGCCGGGCGAGGAATGGCCCTGGATGTAGAGCAGGTCGCCGCCGTGCGTGCCGCCTTCGGCGGTGTCGTCGGCGTGCCAGAAGTGGTTGAAGCCGGCGCCGAACATGGTGGCCAGCGAAGCGAAGCTGGAGATGTGGCCGCCGAGATCGCCGCCGTCGGCCGGGTCCAGCTTGTTGGCCTTGACCACCATCGCCATCGCGTTCCAGCGCATGTACGCGCGCAGGCGCTCCTCGATCTCGATCTGGCCGGGGCTGTGCTGTTCCTGGCCGGCCGGGATGGTGTTCACGTAAGGAGTGTTGGCCGAGAACGGCATGTCGATGCCGGTCTGGCGCGCCGCGTCGATCAGGCGGGCGAGCAGGAAATGCGCGCGTTGCGGTCCCTCGCTCTCGATCACCGCAGCCAGGGCTTGAAGCCACTCCCGCGTTTCCTCGCCGTCGGTATCGAGCGGGTCGTTGGCGGCAATGGCCATTGGGGTGTCGGGCAATGCAGACATGTCGGGTCTCCTTGTCGCGGCGCAATCAGCACCGGGCACAGTCTTGGGCTGCGGGGCGGCGGCGAGTTTTGCACACCCCGGCGAATTTTTCAAATAGCGCGATTCAATTTCATAATGCGAACTACGCAGTGATGCTGCACTCTCATCACACGAAACAAGCTGCCGGGCCGATCAGGGGCCTGGTTCGATAATCCCCCAATGCCGCTGTCCGTCCCCCCCGATTCGACCCTAGGTCCGCTGACGCCGGCGCATCCACAGCGCATGTTCCGGCGCTGGTGGAAGCGCTTGCCGCCGGCGCGTCAGGACCGCGTTGCCACGCTGGCGCCGCTGCTGTCGGTGCTGCTCTTCCTCGCGGCCATCATCACGGCGTTCTGGTACCTGCGCAACGAAGAGCACGAGCGCGAGCTCGAATCGGTCAAGCGAGATACCGAAATCGCCCAGCAGCAGATCCGCCTGCGGCTGATCGAGAACCAGGAGCAACTGGTGCGCATGGCGCGCGAGGTGGCGACTCGCGCCATCGACCAGGACGAGTTCCTCGGCCAGGCGGTGAGCTTCGCGCGCGAGCGACCGGAGGTGGTGAGCCTGGCCTGGATCGGTGCCGACCAGACCGTGCGCCAGCGCCACCTGTCGCCCAACCATCCCGGCGAGCTGTTGCGATTGGCGGAACCTCCGCCCCCGCCGGATTTCGTCGGCCCGCTCGTTCCTACACCCACCGCGCTCCAGGCCGGTGGCGAGCCGGCATGGGCCTTCGCCGCCGCGCGCGATCTGCGCCAGCCGGTCTACTCGCGCCCGTTCGAGGGCACCGGCGCGCTCATGGTGTTCCAGGTTCACGTGCCGCTGATCGACCGCAGCGCGTTCGCCGGCACGCTGGTGGCCGAGTACGCGGTCGAGTCGCTGCTGCGCTATTTCGTGCCACCCGAGGTGACGCGCCGACACGCCATCAGCCTGATCGACGGCACCGACCGGGTGCTCGCCAGCAGCGTCTCGCGCGAACCCGGCAGCGACGGCCAGCGCAACAGCTTCGTGCAGGAAGTGGCGCTGGCGCCCTCGGGCAACGGCCTGGTGGTGCGGGGCGAGGGCTGGCGCACGTCGATCGGCCTGATCGGCAACACCCTTTTCTGGATGGTTGCGGCGCTCTCCGCCCTGACTGTGTGGATGCTGCTGGGCACTTGGCGCCACATGCATCGCCGCTCGCAGATGCAGACGGCGCTGATCTCCGAAACCAACTTCCGCCGCGCCATGGAGAACTCCATGCTGACCGGCATGCGCGCGATGGATATCGAAGGCCGGATCAGCTACGTGAACCCGGCCTTCTGCGCGATGACGGGCTTTGCGGAGAACGAGCTGATCGGCCGCCGGCCACCGTTTCCCTACTGGCCGCCCGACCGCACCGAGGAGAACACTCGGTTGTTGCAGCAGGAACTGCAAGGCCGCAGCCCGGCGGGCGGCGTGGAAATACGCATCATGCGCAAGGAAGGCAGCATGTTCGACGCGCGCATGTACGTGTCGCCGCTGATCGACGCCCGCGGCCACCAGAGCGGCTGGATGACCTCGATGACCAACATCACGGAGGCCAAGCGCATCCGCGACCAACTTTCGGCCTCGCACGAGCGCTTCACCACCGTGCTCGAGGGCCTGGAGGCGGCGGTCTCCGTCCTGTCGGTGGCGCAGGGCGATCTGCTGTTCGCCAACCGCTCCTACCGCCTGTGGTTCGGCGCCGACTCGCAAGGCCACACGCTGCTGGCCGGCTCCGTCGAGAACCTTTCCGTGCTGCGCGAGGCTGACGAGTCGGTCGACAGCTTCGGCGGCCTGCCGGTGCGGGAGATCACCGAAGCCGCAGGCGACGCCCGCGAGGTCTTCATCGAGCCGATGCAGAAGTGGTTCGACGTGCGCGCGCGCTACGTGCAATGGACCGACGGGCGGCTGGCGCAGATGCTGATCGCCACCGACATAACCTCGCGCCGCCATGCCGAAGAGCAGGCCGCGCACCAGGCCGAGAAGGCGCAGGTGACAAGCCGGCTGGTCACCATGGGCGAGATGGCCTCCAGCGTCGCGCACGAGCTGAACCAGCCGCTCACCGCGATCACCAACTACTGCAACGGCATGGTGTCGCGGGTGAAGAACGACGCGATCGAGAAGCCCGATCTGATCGCCGCACTCGAGAAGACCGCACGCCAGGCCCAGCGCGCCGGGCAGATCATCCACCGCATCCGCGCCTTCGTGAAACGCAGCGAGCCGCAGCGCCAGCCGGCACGCGCGCGCGACATCGTGGAAGAAGCGGTCGAGTTGGCCGGCATCGAGGTGCGGCGCCGCAACGTGCACATCCGCACCTATGTGGCGCAACGCCTGCCCGAGTTGCGGGTCGATCCAATCTTGATCGAACAGGTGCTGCTGAACCTGCTCAAGAATGCCGCCGAGGCCATCGACAACGCGCAGCTGCCGCCCTCGCGCCGCCACATCGAACTGCGCGTGGTGCCGCGCTATGCGCAAGACGAAGGCGGTGTGATCGAGTTCAGCGTCACGGACAACGGGCCCGGCGTGAAGGACGAGGCCATGGCCCGGCTCTATGAGGCTTTCTTCTCGACCAAGGTCGACGGACTGGGCATCGGCCTGTCCTTGTGTCGCTCGATCATCGAGTCGCACCGGGGGCGTATACGTGCCGAGAACCTCTACAATGGAACGATTGTCAGCGGCTGCCGTTTCGCCTTCACCTTGCCAGTCGAATCACCATCGACCGTCACCGAAGCCACCATCGAAGCGGCGACTGAAACAGCCCCTGCGGTGCCCGCTTCTTCCTTGACCGAGAACGCATGAGTCTGATACCCAAAAAAGGCACGGTCTATGTTGTCGATGACGACGAGGCAGTGCGCGACTCGCTGCAGTGGCTGCTCGAAGGCAAGGACTATCGGGTCAAGTGCTTCGACGCGGCCGAGTCCTTCCTCTCCCGCTTCGATCCCCGCGAGGTGGCTTGCCTGATTGCCGACATCCGCATGGACGGCATGAGCGGCCTGGAGTTGCAGGACCGGCTGATGGAGCGCAAGAGCCCATTGCCCATCGTCTTCATCACCGGCCACGGTGACGTGCCGATGGCCGTGACGACCATGAAGAAAGGCGCGATGGATTTCATCGAGAAGCCTTTCAAGGAAGAAGAACTGCTCGGCTTGGTGGAGCGCATGCTTGATCAAGCACGCGCCGCCTTCTCGCAGCACCAGGAAGCCGCCAGCCGCGACGCCCTGCTCTCGCGCCTGACCACCCGCGAGAGCCAGGTGCTCGAGCGCATCGTCGCCGGGCGCCTGAACAAGCAGATTGCCGACGACCTGGGCATCAGCATCAAGACGGTCGAGGCGCACCGCGCCAACATCATGGAAAAACTCAACGCCAACACCGTGGCCGATCTGCTCAAGATCGCCTTGGGGGCTCAGGCACAGGCCAAGGCTTGAACCGGCAGGCTCGCAGCATCAGCATCGAAGGGCCGCCGGGCGGCCCGACACGTCCACCGAAACGCGCCAGAGGCGCGTTTTTCTCCATCTGAAGGGACTCACATGACAGCCAAGCTCATCGACGGCAACGCGCTTTCCAAACACATTCGCATCGAGATCGCGCAGCGCGCCGCCGTGCTGGCCTCGCGTGGGCACACGCCGGGCCTGGCCGTCATTCTGGTCGGCGAAAACCCGGCCAGCCAGGTCTACGTGCGCAACAAGGTCAAGGCCTGCCATGAGAGCGGCTTGCACTCCGTGCTCGAACACTATCCCGCCACGATGACCGAGGCCGAGCTGCTCGAACGTGTCGAGGTGCTCAACCATGACCCGGCGATCCACGGCATCCTGGTACAGCTGCCCTTGCCGCCGCACATCGACGGGCACCGCGTCATCGAGACCATCTCGCCGAAGAAGGACGTCGACGGCTTCCACATGGCCAGCGCCGGCGCGCTGATGGTCGGCCAGCCGGCATTCAAACCTTGCACGCCGTATGGCTGCATGAAGATGCTGGAGTGGATCGACTGCAATCCCAAGGGCAAGCACGCGGTGGTCATCGGCCGCAGCAACATCGTCGGCAAGCCGATGGCGATGCTGCTCTTGCAGGCGCATGCCACCGTCACCATTTGCCACAGCGCAACGGCTGATCTCGCTCATCACACCCGCCAGGCCGACATCGTGGTCGCCGCCGTCGGCAAGACAAGGATGCTCACGGCCGATATGGTGAAACCCGGCGCGGTGGTCATCGACGTGGGCATGAACCGCGACGACCACGGCAAGCTGTGTGGCGACGTCGATTACGACGGCGTGCGCAAGATCGCGGGCTGGATTACCCCGGTGCCCGGCGGCGTCGGCCCCATGACGATCACTATGCTGCTGATGAATACGATCGAATCCGCGGAACACGGCGCCGGCTGACACTGTCGAAGCCCGATCGATTCGAAAGCAAAGAACCCGATGCACAACCCCCTTCTTGACACCTTCGCCCTGCCCCGCTTCGGCGAGATTCGCCCCGAGCATGTGGCGCCTGCCGTCGACACACTGCTGGCCGAAGGCGAGGCCGCGCTCGAAGCCGTGGTGGGCCCCGACGTTCCCGCCGATTACGACGCGATGTCGGCGGTGTTCGACACCGCCACCGAGCGCCTCGGCCGCGCGTGGAGCGCCGTGAGCCACTTGAACGCCGTGGCCGATACGCCCGAGCTGCGCGCCGCCTACACCGACGCACTGCCGAAGGTCACCGCCTTCTATACCCGGCTCGGCGCCGACGAGCGGCTCTACGCCAAGTACAAGGCCGTCGCCACGGCGCCGCAGGCGGCCGCGCTCAACGCGGCGCGGCGCAAGGCGCTCGCCAACGCCATGCGCGACTTCGTGCTGTCGGGCGCCGAGTTGAAGGGCGCCGCCAAGGACCGCTTTTCCGCCATTCAGGCCCGACAGGCCGAATTGGGCCAGGCCTTCTCCGAACACGTGCTCGACGCGACCGATGCGTGGTCGTGCATCGCCACCGAAAGCGAGCTCGACGGCGTGCCGGAAGACGTTCGTGCCGCCACCCGCGCCGCCGCACAGGCAGCCGGCCTCGACACCGGGCACAAGCTCAGCCTGCACATGCCGGTCTACATCCCGGTGATGCAGTACGCCGGCGACCGCCGGTTGCGCGAACGGCTCTACCGCGCCCATGTCACGCGCGCGAGCGAACTGGCCGCCAGGGTCGAGGGGGACATCAAGCCCGGCGCCACTGAGCGCGACAACAGCGCGGTGATGCGCGAGGTGCTGGCGCTGCGCCAGGAAGAAGCCGAACTGCTCGGCTACGCGAACTTCGCCGAGGTATCGCTCATCGCCAAGATGGCCGACTCGCCACAGCAGGTGATGGACTTCCTTCGTGACCTCGCGCGGCGTGCGCGCCCGCATGCCGAGCGCGACCTGGCCGAGCTGCGCGAATTCGCCGCCACCGAGCTGAGCCTGGCCGACATGCAGGCCTGGGACCTGGCCTTCGTCGCCGAAAAACTCAAGGAGGCGCGCTACGCCTTCAGCGACAACGAGGTCAAGCAGTACTTCACCGAGCCCAAGGTGCTGGCGGGTCTGTTCAAGATCATCGAGACGCTGTTCGAGGTGGCGATCCGCCCCGACACCGCGCCGGTGTGGAACGAGCACGTGCGCTTCTTCCGCATCGAGCGTGCCGCTCCGGCCGGCTCCACCGAAGGCCCACGTCTGGTCGGCCAGTTCTATCTCGACCCCTACGCGCGGCCCGGCAAACGGCCCGGCGCCTGGATGGACGACGTGCGCGGTCGCTGGGCGCGGCCCGACAACCAGGGCGCAGCGCCGCAGACACCGGTGGCGCAGCTCGTCTGCAACTTCGCCGCACCGGTCGGCAAGAACGGCAAGGAGCGGCCGGCGCTGCTCTCGCACGACGACGTGACCACCCTCTTTCACGAGTTCGGCCACGGCCTGCACCACATGCTCACGCAAGTCGACGACATCGGCGTGGCCGGCATTGCCGGCGTGGAGTGGGACGCCGTCGAGCTGCCCAGCCAGTTCATGGAGAACTTCTGCTGGGAATGGGACGTGGTGCGCCACATGACCGCCCACGTCGACACCGGCGAGCCCCTCCCGCGCGCCTTGTTCGACAAAATGCTGGCCGCCAAGAACTTCCAGAGCGGCCTGCAGACCCTGCGCCAAGTCGAACTGGCCCTGTTCGATATGCGCCTGCACGCCGAGCCGGGCAGCGCCGGCAAGGTGCAGCAGGTGCTCGACGAAGTGCGCGCCGAAGTGTCGGTGCTGCCCCCGCCCGCCTTCAACCGCTTCCAGCACAGCTTCTCGCACATCTTTGCGGGCGGCTACGCAGCCGGCTACTACAGCTACAAATGGGCCGAAGTGCTGAGCGCCGATGCCTATGCCGCCTTCGAGGAAGAAGGCGTATTCAACCCCGCCGTGGGCCGGCGCTACCGCCAGGCCATCCTGGAAGCCGGCGGCAGCCGCCCGGCGATGGAAAGCTTCAAGGCTTTCCGCGGGCGTGAGCCAAGCATCGATGCGCTGCTGCGGCACCAAGGTATGGCGGATTAAGACCAGTCGAGGCGCGCAAGGCCTCACCGCTGCTTCGGCGAATGGCGCGAGGCGCACGGTCCGCGCAGCGTCGCCGTGATGTATTGCCAGTCTTGGCCTCGCCGGCCGGCTGTGGCGCGCACGACAGCGAGCAGGGTCGAATCCGCCGCCGCGGTGAACTACGATCGCGCCTGCGTTTGAAATCCGGAGTGTGATCATGAGCCGCCGCCCCGCTGCCGCGTTGTTCGCCTTGTCCGCGCTGATGGTCAGCACGGCGCCGCAGGCTCAGTACAAAGTGGTCGAGCCCGACGGCCGCGTCACCTACACCGACCGCCCGTCGCTCAGCGGCCCGGCCCGCGTGGCGCCGCTGAGCCTGCCTTTGGATGTCGCCGAGTCGGGCGAGGCGTTGCCTGCGGCCCTGCAGCAACCGGCCGCGCGCTTCCCGGTCACGCTCTACACCATGCCCACCTGCGCGCCTTGCGACAACGGCCGTAACTACCTGCGTCGCCGCGGCATTCCGTTTGCCGAAAAGACGGTCACCACGCTGGCCGACTCGAAGGCCTTTCAGAGCTTGAACCTCGGCGCGGAAGTGCCGGTGCTGCGCATCGGCCAGCAGGTCTTGCGCAACTTCTCGGAAACGACCTGGGCCAACGACCTGGACCTGGCCGGCTACCCGGCCACCTCACGCCTGCCCAACGGTTACCGCGGTTGGGAACCGACGCCGCTGGCCATGGCCCCGCCGCCCGGGCCACCTGCCGTGGTGCGTGCACCCGAGACACCGGCTGCGCTGCCGCCGGCGCTGGAGGCGGTGCCGAACGGCATCCGTTTCTGAGCACGGCGCAGCGCGCAAAACGCATTCGCCTCGCGCGGCCGGTTCAAAACCGCAGGGTCTGCACGCCCTCGTCGGTGCCGAGCAGACACAGCGCGGCCTTGTGGCGGGCGAAAACGCCCACGGTGAGGACACCGGGCCACTGGTTCACTTCGGTCTCGAATGCCAAAGGGTCGGTGATCTGCAGGCCGTGCACGTCCAGGATGCACTGCCCGTTGTCGGTCACCACGCCTTCGCGCAAACGCGCCTGCCCGCCGAGCCGCACGAAGCGGCGCGCTATTTGGGCGGCGGCCATCGGCAGCACCTCAACCGGCAGTGGAAAACGCCCGAGCACATCGACCAGCTTGGAAGCGTCGGCGATGCACACGAAACGCTCGGCCAGGTCGGCCACGATCTTCTCGCGCGTGAGTGCGGCGCCGCCGCCCTTGATCATGAAGCCGCGCCGGTCGATCTCGTCGGCGCCGTCGATGTA
>NZ_JACDCU010000426.1 GCF_013817365.1 Methylibium sp.
GGGCTGGGGTGAGGGGGCTGCCGCACGGAACCACCGCACTCATGCCTCCACGCTCCGCCCCTTGATCGCAAACAGGCCCTGCGGCCGCTTCTGAATGAAGTTCACGATGAACACCAGCACCATGATCTTGGCCAGCACCGCGCCCTGCCAGCCTTCCAGCAGCTTGTTTACAACGCCCAATCCGAGCGCCGCATACACCGTGCCGGCCAACTGCCCCACCCCGCCCAGCACGACCACCATGAAGCTGTCGACGATGTAGCCCTGCCCCAGGTCGGGCCCCACGTTGCCCACCTGGCTGAGCGCACAACCGGCCAGCCCCGCGACACCGGCGCCGAGCGAGAAAGCCAAGGTGTCGACCTTCGCGGTATCCACACCCATGCACGCCGCCATCGGCCGGTTCTGCGTCACGCTGCGCACGAACAGGCCCAGCCGCGTGCGGGCGATCACCAGTGCCATGCCGGCCAACACCAGCAGCGCAAAAGCAATGATGAAGATGCGATTCCAGGGCAGCGTGAGATTGCTCATCACCTGAATGCCGCCTGACAGCCACGACGGGTTCTCCACCGGCACGTTCTGCGCGCCAAACAGCGAACGGACCGTCTGCATCAGCACCAGGCTGATGCCCCAGGTGGCGAGCAGCGTCTCCAGCGGGCGGCCGTAGAGCCAGCGGATGACGCTGCGCTCCATGAGCGCGCCGACCGCGGCCGAGGCCAGAAAGGCGACCGGGATCGCCACCAGCACATAGCTGTCGAACCAACCCGGCGCGTGCGCACGAAACAGGTTCTGCACACCCCAGGTCGCATAGGCGCCGATTATGATGAGCTCGCCGTGCGCCATGTTGATCACGCCCATCAGGCCATAGGTGACCGCCAGACCGAGCGCAGCCAGCAGCAGGATGCTGCCCAGGCTCAAGCCGGTGAACACCACGCCCAGTCGCTCGCCCCAGGCCAGGCGCGAGCCGATGGCGTCCGTCGCGCGGGCGAGTGCCTCGCGCACGGCCGGGTCGTTTTCGCCGCCTTGTGCGGCGGGTTTCAGCCGGTCGAGCAACAGCGCGCGCGTGCTGGCCTGATCACCGGCGGCAAGTGCCTGCGCTGCAGCGAGGCGCTGCGCCACCGAGCCGGAAGTCACCAGCGCCACGGCGCGAAGCAATTCGATGTCTGCCCGGAGCGAGGCATCGGTTTCGGCGGCGAGGGCCTTGTCGAGCAGGGGCAGCTTGCTCTCGTCGATGTTGCCTACCAGTGTGCCGAGGGCGGCGCGGCGCTCGGAGATGTCGGCCGAGAACAGCCCCAGCGCAGCGAGCGCCGCCTCGAGTTCGCCTCGCATGCGGTTGTTGTTGATCGCGTCCTCGGCGTCGTCCGGCAGGCTCGCTGCAGCGCCGCTCCCCGCTTCGACCGCTTCGCCGTCCCGCACGATGTAGGCGCGCTCGGCATCGAGCTTGACGGCGTCGTCGAGCAGCGCGCGCACCAGCACCGGCACGCGTGCATCCCCGGCGGTGAGCGCGGCTTGCAGCGCCGCAATGCGCGAGTCGCTGTCGCCGGCGGAAATGGCGTGCGCTTGCTCGGGGCTCAGCGCGAGCGCCCGGCCGCAGGCAACGGCAAGCAAGAACATCAGCAACGCGTTACGCCAGAAATGAGGCATGTCCATCGAATCGTCAGGGAGCGCGGTGCGCGTCGGCCGTGTGCCGCAGCAAGCCGCGCGAAGTCGTGCAGGCGACGGCCGCCGCACCCGCGGGCGACTGACATCGCAACGGCAAGAGCGGACGGCGCGCCATGGCGCCGTCCACCGGCCTTACATCTTCTTTTCGGGCTCGTCCTTCATGGCGCTGTTGCCCTGGATGTAGGGGCTCCAGGGCTTGGCCTGGATGGGGCCCTGGGTCTTCCACACCACGTTGAACTGGCCGTCGGCCTTGATCTCGCCGATGAACACCGGCTTGTGCAGGTGGTGGTTCTTTTCGTCCATCTTGGCGACGAAGCCGCTCGGCGCCTTGAAGGTCTGCCCGGCCATGGCGGCGATCACCTTGTCGGTCTCGGTGCTCTTGGCTTTCTCGACCGCCTGCTTCCACATGTGGATGCCGATGTAGGTGGCTTCCATCGGGTCGTTGGTGAGCGGCTTGTCGGCGCCCGGCAGACTCTTTGCCTTGGCGTAGGCGGCCCACTTGTCCTTGAACTCCTTGTTGGCCGCGCCCGGCACGCTCATGAAGTAGTTCCAGGCCGCGAGGTGGCCGACCAGCGGCTTGGCGTCAACGCCGCGCAGTTCTTCCTCGCCGACGGAGAACGCCACCACCGGCACGTCGGTCGCCTTCAGGCCCTGGTTGCCCAGCTCCTTGTAGAAGGGCACGTTGGAGTCGCCGTTGATGGTCGAGACCACGGCCGTCCTCTTGCCCTGCGAGGCGAACTTCTTGATGTCGCCGATGATGGTCTGGTAGTCGGAGTGGCCGAAGGGCGTGTAGGCCTCCATGATGTCGGCGTCCGCCACGCCCTTGCTCTGCAGGAAGGCACGCAGGATCTTGTTGGTGGTGCGCGGGTAGACGTAGTCGGTGCCCAGCAGCACCCAGCGCTTGGCCGCGCCGCCGTCCTTGCTCATCAGGTACTCGACGGCGGGAATGGCCTGCTGGTTGGGCGCCGCGCCGGTGTAGAAAACGTTCTTGCTGAGCTCTTCGCCCTCGTACTGCACCGGGTAGAACAAGAGGCCGTTAAGCTCCTCGAACACCGGCAGCACCGATTTGCGCGACACGCTGGTCCAGCAGCCGAAGGTGGCGGCGACCTTGTCCTGGCCGATGAGCTGGCGGGCCTTTTCGGCAAACAGCGGCCAGTTCGACGCGGGGTCGACCACCACCGGCTCGAGCTTCTTGCCCATCACGCCGCCCTGTGCGTTGATCTCCTCGATCGTCATCAAGGCCACATCCTTGAGCACTGTTTCCGAAATCGCCATCGTGCCGGAGAGCGAGTGCAGCACGCCGACCTTGATGGTGTCGGCCGCAAAGGCAGCGGGTGTGCAAAGGCCGGCTGCAAGCAGCGAGGCGGTGACGGCCTGGAGCGCGAATCGACGGTTCATGGTTTCCCCCTTCGGTTGAATGGAGCCACTTGTGCAAGGCCTGTGCCAAAGCATCCGGGCAGGAAGGCGCACGAGCAGCCGCAAGCCGCCGATCCGTTCGCAACGTGCACACCGCGGCGCGTTGCGCGGAGTGCTTTCACGAACCTCGCTGTGCATCGCGCGCACGACAACAGGGCGAGCACACCAATGCAGCGCCTCGCCGCACGTTGCTGGTGCGGCTAAGCTCGGCGCTGCGCCCTGAAAACGAGCGCCCCCGCGCCAAGCAAGGGCACGAGGCTTGCAAGACGCAACGCGCAATGCGCTGACGAAGCCTTTGTTGGAAAGGACACACGTGGATCTGCTCCCG
>NZ_JACDCU010000427.1 GCF_013817365.1 Methylibium sp.
CCGTCACCGGCGAGCTCTATCTCGACGAGCACGGCCCGAGCCTGCGCGCGCTCTACGACCTGGGTGATCGGGCCAAGTCCCGGTTCATCCACTCGAGCGGGCAGAGCGGTCTGGCTTTCAGTGGCCACTACCGCAGCTTTGTCGAGCGCTGGGCAGGCGGCGAGTACTTGCCGGTGTGGGGCGACGGCAAGCCGGGGCGGGTGCTCCAGCTTGTACCGAACTGAGGGTCTGTCGACGCGACGGCGGGGGTTGCGCCTGGGCAGCGGGGCGGCCACCGACGTTGCGAAGCGCCAACGCCAACGACCGGCGGGTGCGCAGATATGCACAGGCTGGGCTTCGGCAGTGCAGGGCGGCTGCGCCGACCCTCAAGCCCGGCCGCACTCGCACCGACATTTCAGGAGGGCCGGCTTTGCTGCTGCCCTTACTGGAGAAACGATGAAGGCTGAAACCGGCGGCCCGGACACCACGGCGCTGCGAGCACAACTGATGGCGGCGGATCCGATGCAACGCGCCATGGCACTGCACACGATCGAGCTCGAGCTCAAGGGCGGCCACGCTGTGCCGTCTCGGGCGTTCGCCAAAGAAGTCGAGAACTTCACCGCCCGTGGCATCCCGTTCTACGCGCCGCAAGACCGCCATTTCCGCGACTGGGTCGCGCGTGCGGTGTCGTATTGGGAGAAGCTGCGCAGTGGCTCCGCAGAAGTGATGAGCAGCGCTGCCGAACGCCAGGCGGTTCGAGCGCCCGTCTAGTAAATCAGGTGTCGCCGCTCTCTCGTGCGCGCCGGGCAATGCAGGAGCCTTTTCAAGCCGAGTGCGCCTTGACCCAGGCGACATAGCGGTTCATCCAATCCTGCAGGAACTCGCGGCTGTCCGCGCCGACGTTCCCGTCCGGGTCGAACAAGCCCTCCTTGGCCTGGAGGAAGGCTTCCGGCTGGCCGAGGGTCGGCATGTCGAGGTAGGCGAGGATGGTGCGCAAGTGCTGCTGTGCCACTGCCGTGCCGATCGCGCCGACCGAAACCCCCAGCACGCCGGCTGGCTTGCCCGCCCACGCGCTTTGCCCATACGGACGCGAAGCATGATCGATCGCGTTCTTGAGCACACCCGGGATAGAGCGGTTGTATTCGGCCGTCACGAACAAGACGCCGCGGGCCGCCTCGATGTCGCTTTTTAGTCGCTTGACCGACTCGGCCGGATGCGCGTCGTCGTCTTGGTCGTAGAGGGGCAGGTCATCGATCCGCAATTGCTCGAACGAAAATTCCGAAGGCGCCAGCTTTGCGATGGCCGTGGCCAGCTTGCGGTTGAAGGAATCGTGCCGGAGGCTGCCGACCATCACGGCAATCGGGTACTGGCTCATGTCGTCTCCTGGGGGTGCCAACACGTTCGAAGACGCGGCTCGTTGCCGGCGCGCCCGGTTGGCCCGGTTGGCCCGGTTGGCCCGCATCATCCGCTGCCAAGTCACTTCAACATGCCGAAGGGGTCTCCATGGCATGCAACCGCAGGCCCGTCTCGTCCAAGGTGAAAGTGCGAGCGCGACCTTGAGCCTTGGCCCGGTACAGCGTCGCGTCTGCGCGTGCGAGCATCGCCTGCACGCTGTCGTCGAACGCGGTGCGCATGGCGATGCCGGCGCTGTAGCTCAACGCAAAACCGAGTTCACGCGAGGCGGCGTCGGTCAAGCGCTCGCGCAAGCGCCGGTCGAAAGCGTTCGCGGCAGCACTGTCGGCGTGGTTCATCAACACGCAGAACTCTTCGCCGCCGTAGCGGCCCACGACATCGCCCGTGCGGGCAGTGGCCAGCAGCAAGCTGGCGACGAGTCGAAGTGCACGGTCGCCAGCCTCGTGGCCGAGCTTGTCGTTGATCTGTTTGAAGTGGTCCAGGTCGATCATCACGACGGCCAGCGGATGGTCGTAGCGCACGCTGACGGCCAGCTCGACATTCGCCTTGGCAAGCCAGGCCCGCCGATTGAACACGCCGGTCAGGCCGTCCAGGGAAGCCAGACGCTCGAGCGCGAGAGCGGCTTCGTCACGGTGCGCGAGCAAGATGCCCACGAGCGACAGCACGCTGGTCGCGTTTGCAACCACCGCAAACGCATAGTTCACGGGGTGCGGCGACAGAAAGCTCGGATACGACTCGGTGAAGAACGCACCCAGCAAGCCTCGCCAGGCCGTGACCACCATTTGTGCGAGGAGACTCACGACGAGGAGCCAGCGCCATCTGCCGACGGGCACGGCCGGCGTGCGCGCAAGGGACGCAGCGACCATCGCCATCTGAAGTGCAAGCAAGCCGTTCGCCCACCCGACCCTGAAGGGATAGTTCGAAAAGCCGAGCGCATAACCGACCGGCAGCACAACGGCGATGAGCGTTGGAATTCGGTCCAGGGCAGGGCGACCACACCACAGGTCGAAGGCACCCGCGAGCAGCGCGAGCCCTCCGGCAAGACAGGCCATCGACAGCGAGGAAAAAAGACGGTCTTGCCAGGCACCGCTTTCCACCCAGCCGGAAAGGAGCAGCAGCACCCATCCGAGCGCCTGCAAACCGACCCCTGCCTGCGCCCGTCGCGCCGCCGCATTGACGTTGCCCATCACCGCGGGCAGCGCGGCCGCCATGGTGACAAGGCTGACGGTCAGAGCCAAAAGCAGAAACGCAATGTCGTTGGGCATGGAGAGTCGACCGGGACGCAAGCACGCCGCGGGGACGGCCGCGAGATTCTGCGGTAGTCGACAGCCCGGTGTCTGGGCAATTGCTGCGGTTCAGCCGGACGTCGCCGGGAAATTTCTTCAGGCCTGACGCAGAAATGTGAATGCCGGAGCGCCCGATAAGACGAAGCACCGAAGATCAGCGAAACGCTCTAACAGTTTACATAATATACATTAGCGCGGTTTTATCAGAGTGTCCCGTGCACCCTTTAGCCTTGCGTCGGCCGTTCGTCTCGTCCTGACTGAAGGACCACGAAGTTCTGTTTCCGTGCCCAAATAAACCGCCTCGCATTCAAGCCGTATGTGGCGTTTGTCTGAAAACATTAACTGACTCAATCGCTTGAACGGTGAATCTCAAGTAAGTTGTAGGTGCGCTGCCTCGTCCGCTCCCGTGCGGAGCGTCGTTTCAGCCGCCGAGCAACGTCCCTTTGGCCAATCCATTCGTGCGAGCGAAATCGCCGCCAGCCAACTTCTTGCCGTCCTCGCCACGCGCTCGCAAGACTTCGATCACGCCACCTTGTGCCGTCACTTTGAAGCTGCCCTCGGTGACTTCGGCCACTTCACCGGTCTTTCCCGCTACATCGGCGAACCGGCGGAACAGGTGCTTGCGTGCATCGAAGATCTGCACCTTCTTGCCGTCCAGCGTGGTCCAGGCACCGGGGGCGGGATTGGTGCCGCGGATCAGGTTGTAGAT
>NZ_JACDCU010000084.1 GCF_013817365.1 Methylibium sp.
GCACGACGGTGCGCCGGGCCGGCAGCACGGCATGCCGATAAATCAGCCGCTGCATCGCCGAGCCGAGCATCACGCCCGGCAGGTCGTTGTGGCGGAACACCGCCGGCTGCTCGAAGGCGCCGCTGGCAATGACCACCGCCTTGGCGCGCATTTTGGTGAGCTTGTCGGCATCGACCAATGGCAGCCACTGATCGGCGTAGTAGGCAGCCGCCGTGGTGCCGGTGAAAAGGCGGATGCTGACATGGGCCTGCACCGCGTCGAGCAGCCGACGCGTGTGCAGCCGGCGCTCCGCACTCTGGCCGAGCTGGAACAAGCCGCTGCCACCGCCCTGGCGGTTCTCGTCGACCACCACCACCCGCGCGCCGGCCTCGGCCGCGGCGAGCGCCGCGCTCAGACCCGACGGCCCGGCTCCTACCACCAGCACATCGCAGAAGTCGTAGCGCTTGGCGGTGCGCACATGCGGCGTGGCGAAGTCGAGCTTGCCCAGGCCGGTGGTGCGGCGGAACATGCGCTCCCACAGCGGGAACAAGCGCTTGCTGAGGAAGGCCTTGTAGTAGAAGCCGACCGGCAAGAACGCCGACAAGTGGTTGAGCACCCGCGCGCGGTCGTGCTCGAGCCCGCCGAAGGTGTTGACTGCCGAAAGCGCCATGCCTTCGCGCAGCGGCTCCACGTCGCCGCGCACGTTGAGGCGCTGGCCGTCCTGCAGCATCACGTTGACGTCGTGGTTGGCACACGAGAGCACGCCGCGCGGGCGGTGGTACTTGAAGCTGCGCCCGAGCGTGCGCTGGCCCGCGGCCCACAAGGCGCTGGCCACGGTGTCGCCGGCCAGGCCTTGATGGTCGCGACCTTCGAAGCTGAAGCGCAGCGGGCGGCTGCGGTCCAGCCACTCGTCGGGCTGCGGCGTGGCCAGACGGTTCATGAGTGCACCCTCGGCGCTGCGCGCCGTCCCTCCGAGAGGGAATTCGCCCCTTCGGGCGGCCGGGCGGGGCTCATGCCGGGTCCCCGGGCAGCCAGGTGCGGCTCACGTGGTCGGCCTCGGTGTCGCGCTGAGCGAGGAACCAGGTGTTCGACGGCGTGTGGCACCACCACTCGGTCTTGCTGCCGGGTGCGCCGTTGCGGTTGAACACGTAGTCGGCCCACTGGTCGTCGGTGCACATGTCGGGCGGCTCGGGGCGGATCTCGCCCCAGCACACGAACTCGGAGACGGGGCGGCTTCCGTTCACCGGGCAGGTCAGCAGCTTCATGAATGCAGGTCCTCGGAGGCGGTGCTCATCAATGGCCGACGCTGGCCGCGCCTTTTTCGCCGGTGAGGGCGTAGTTGCGGAAGCGGTCGAGCGAGAAGCCGGTGATGAGCGGGTGCGGCGAGTCGTTCGCGACGGTGTGCGCCATCGACTTGCCCGACACCGGCGTGGCCTTGAAGCCCCAGGTGCCCCAGCCGGCGTCGAGGTAGAAGCCTTCGACCGGTGTCTTGCCCATGATCGGCGCGAAGTCGGGTGTCATGTCTGCCATGCCGGCCCACTGGCGCACGACCTTGGCGTGCGAGAGGAAGGGGAACATGTCGAGCATGTGGGCCGAGAGGCCCTCCACGAAATCGAGCGTGGAGCGCGTCGATTGCACCTCGTAGGGATCGAGCGAGGCGCCCATCACCAACTCGCCGCGCGCGCTCTGGCTCACGTAGATGTGCAGGCTGCCGGAAACAAGGATCGGGTCGAGCCAGGGCTTCATCGGCTCGCTCACCATGGCCTGCAGCGGATGCACGTAGATCGGCGTGCGGATGCCGATCATGTCGGTCACCCGCGGCGTGGAGCCGGCCACGCAGCACAGCACCTTGGGCGTGGAGATGAAGCCGCGGCTGGTGTGCACGCCGGTGACCTTGCCGCCCTTGAGCTCGATGCCCTTCACGGCGGTCTGCTGGTGGATCTGCACGCCGCGCTGGTCTGCGCCGCGGCCGTAGCCCCAAGCCACGGCGTCGTGCCGCGCCACCGCGCCGGGCGCGTGGTACAGCGCGCCCATGATCGGCGCATGGCCGCCGCAGCTCAGGTCCATCTGCGGCGACGCGCGCTGCACGTCTTGCGCATCGACCACTTCGGAGTCGATGCCGAAGTGCTTGTTGACCTCGGCCCGCCAGCGCATGGTGCGCATGGCCGAGTCGGTGTGGGCCAGCGTGTAGTGGCCGCGCGTGGAATAGAAGAGGTTGAGGTCGAACTCGGTGGAGAGGTCTTTCCAGAGCTGCACCGAGGTGTCGTAGAACTTCACGCCCTCGGGCGTGAGGTAGTTCGAGCGGATGATGGTGGTGTTGCGCCCGGTGTTGCCCCCGCCGATGTAGCCCTTCTCGAGCACCGCCACGTTGGTGATGCCGTGGTCACGCGCCAGGTAGTAGGCCGCTGCGAGACCGTGGCCGCCGGCGCCGATGATGACCACGTCGTAGCTCGGCTCGAGCTTGGCGTGGCTCGTGAACATGCGCGGCTCCGGGTGCTTCTTGGAGACGGCGAATCTGAGCAGGCGCCACGGCATGGGGGGGTGTCCTCGATGACGAGAGTTCGAGACCGGGGGATGCGGTGTGGCGGCATTCGGTCTGCATCGGTAGAAGGGCCGTGGCCCGTCTGCGTGAACTCATCATCGAGCGGCCTGGCGGCTCGAACAATTCCTATGAGGGAGTACTCCCTTGGGGGTAGCTTGGGCGCTGCCTCACAGCGAGGACCGGGCTCGACTTCAACCCTCGCCAGCATGCGCGCCGTAAAACGCCGCTTCTGACCGGCGTCGCTTGCTCCAAGCGCTGCACCATGACCGACATCAGCGGATCCCTTCTTTAAGCACTCGGCCAGAGCCGCGCAAAGTCGAACGACAGTTGCCGGTGGTGGCGGATGGACAGCAAGTACACCGCCTCATCGGTTTCTGCCTCCGCATACAGGATCAGGTAGTCCCCGCTCAGGTACTCGCGCAGGGCGCTTGCGGCGCCTGCTGGCAGTGCGGCGAGCTGGGCCAATGCTTCAGCGGACTGCGGCGGTCGATCGAGGTAGCGACGGCCGATTCTGGGGAAGCGGCGCAGATTCGGGATGACCGTCGCCCGCAGTTCGTCGAGAAGCTTGTCGTAGGCGAAGGCCGCGCCGGCTTCCGTGAGAAAGGCTTCGATCGAGTCCAGCCGCTCCAGGAAGCTCGCGGTCAGCTCGACCCGGTAAAGATTTTCAGCCACGCTTTTTGGCGGGCTTGGCCGAGACCCTGGCGCCTGCACGGCGCTGCTGCAGCTTGGCGATGGCGGCGTCGGCATCTTGTGTGCGGCCGGCGGCGATGTCTTCCAGCCCGCGTCGGGCATCCTCGATCAGCAGCAGATGAATGCGCTCGCGTTCCAGCCGGTGGTAGTAGTCGAGCCGATCAGAGTCGATCAGGGCGACGTAGCTCTCACCGTTCTTGGTGATGATTTTTTCGGCGCCCGCCTTCACTTGGTCAGCCAGATCGGAGAGGTTGGCGCGTGCCTGGGTGAATGGCACGACGTCGCTCGCAGCAAAGCCCATGGTTGCTCCTTGATTGCAGAATTCTGTGCAGTGTAATGTGGATCCCGCCACCGACGTCTCTTCTTGATTGAGCATATGCGGCGCTCGACCTGCATGCCGCCCGCTACCCCTGCATCGCCTTGAACACCGGACTCTGCAACGCCCACACCGCCGCCTCCAGCCGACTCTTCAGATTCAGCTTGCGTAGCAGGTGCTTGATGTGCACCTTCACCGTCGCGTCCGAGATGCCGAGTTCCCGCGCGATCTCCTTGTTGCTCAGGCCGCGGGCGATGAGGCTCAGGATCTCGCGCTCGCGTTCGGTCAGGTCGATGCTCTGCGGCGTGCCGGGTGGCGCGGTGAGGGCGTGGGCCAGCAGGCCGGCCACGCTGCTGCCCAGCACCACGGCGCCGGCGGCAGCCTGCTGGAGTTGCAGGTACAGCTCCTCGGGCTCCATGTCCTTGAGCAGGTAGCCGTCGGCGCCGGCGCGCATGGCGGCCAGCACGTCGCGCTCGTCGTCCGACACGGTCAGGATGATGCAGCGCGCGCGCACGCCAGCGGCCTTGAGGGCGCGCACGGTGTCGATGCCGCCGAGCGGTTTCATGTTCAGGTCGACCAGGATCAGGTCGGGGTCGAGCTGCTGCGCCAGCGCCACGCCGCTGGCGCCGTCGCTCACGTCGCCGGCGAGCTCCAGCCCCTCGCCCGCCTGCACCAGTTGCGCCAGTCCCTTGCGGAACAGCGGGTGGTCGTCGATCAGCAGGATGCGCGTGTTCATGCGGGGGTCTCGTTTGCGGCGGGCGCGTCGATCCCTGGGTAGCGCCCAGCCGTCATCACGCCTCACCCTCAGCTGCGCCGCCCGCCTGGCCCGCACGGTTCTCCAGCCTCGCCTTCGACAGCGCCACCGCCTCGTGCAGCTTTTGCTCCAGCAATTGCCGTGGCGGCAGCCCGGTCAGGTATTCGGCCACATGGATGCCGGTCGCGTCGAGTTCCAGCAGTTCGATCTGCTCGCGCTTCTTGCCGGTGCACAGGATGATGCCGAGCGGCGGCGCTTCGCCGGGCTCTTGCTCGTGCTTGGCAAGCCAGCGCAGGTAGAGCTCCATCTGGCCCTTGTCGGCAGCCTTGAATTCGCCGAGCTTGAGCTCGATGGCCACCAGGCGCTTCAGGCGGCGGTTGTAGAGCAGCAGGTCGATGTAAAAGTCGTCGTTGTCGATCTGCAGCCGTTTCTGGCGGGCGACGAAGCTGAAGCCTGCGCCCATCTCGAGCAAGAAATTTTCCAGTTCGCGCAGGATCGCGTCTTCGAGGTCCTTTTCGAGGTAACGGTCGTGCAGGCCGAGGAAGTCGAGGATGTAGGGGTCCTTGAGCACGAGGTTCGGGCCCAATTCGTCCTGCTCGCGCAGGGCTGCGAGTTCTGCGCTCAGCAGCTCGTCGGCCTTGCGCGACAGTACGCTGCGCTCGAACAGCATCGAGTCGAGTCGGCCTTGCAAGGTGCGGGTGCTCCAGCCTTCGCTGCGGCACATCTGCAGATAGAACTCACGCTTGAGCGGGTCGTCGATGTAGATCAGGCTGCGCAGGTGCGTCCAGCTCAAATGTCTACTCAGCGCGTAGACAATCTCCTCGGCCTCGAACACCTCCGCGAAACGCAGCATGTGGCGCAGGTTCTTGGCTCCGAAGCCGTGCCCGTGTTCCGCTTCCAACTGCCGCGCCAAGGACACGACGATCTGCTCGCCGTAGCCGGCGCGTTCACCGCCCAGCACTTCGTTGCGGATGCGCTGTCCGATACGCCAATAGAGCATCGTCAAGGCCGCGTTGACTGTCGTCGCCAGCCCAGCTTTGGCCTCGACGATCAGGCGGCGAACGTCGCCGACCAGCTCGGTGCCCTGCGCGGCAAGCATGGGTGTCCTCTTGAGCGTCATGCCGTAGCTCCCACGGTTCTGAGGATGCGCGTGTTCATGCGGTCGTCTCGGGGTCGGGCGCGTCGATCGGAAAGCGCTGCGGCGCGAAGGCGAGGCGCACGCGCGTGCCGCCGCCTTCGCGCGGCTCGAGGCTCATTTCGCCGTGCAGCGAGCGCGCGCGTTCGCGCATGATGCTCAGGCCGTAGTGGCTGCTGGCACTGTTGCCACTGTCCAGGCCGCCGCCGTCGTCGTCGACGGTGACGACGAACTGGTGGCCGGCGCGGTAGCTCGCGCACACCCACACATGCTCGGCGCGGGCGTGGCGCACCGCGTTGGCGATGGCTTCACGCACCAGTTGCAGCACGTGGAACTCTTCGTTCACCTCGAGCTGGCATTTGCCCATCTGGTCGTCGAAGCTGATCTGCAGATCGCTGCGCTGGCTGAAGTCGGCAATGGCGTCCTGCACCGCCACGCGCAGCCCGCCCGGACCCATGCGCACGCGAAAGGCGGCGATCAGTTCGCGCACCTCGTGGTAAGCGGCCGAGAGCCCCTCGCGCAGTTCGGCCGCCGCCTGGCTCACCTGCGGCGAGGGCGTGCCTTCCTCCGCCAGCCCGGCCTGCAGGCGCGCGACCTGGATCTTCATGAAGGCGAGCGACTGCGCCAGCGAGTCGTGCAGCTCCGCGGCGATGGCGCCGCGCTCTTCCATGAGCGCCACGCGGCGCTCCTCCTGGCTGCGGCTCAGGCTGGAGATGGCCAGGCCGGCGAGTTGGGCGACGGTCTCGGCCAGCTGAGTCTGCGGCTCGTCGATGCGCGCCGTGTCGGCAAACTCGGCGATCAGCGTGCCCAGCGGCACGCCGTGGCGAGACAGCGGCACCACCAGGCTCTGGGCCGGGAACTCCGCGCTCGGCGGCACCACGCGCGCGCCCGTGTCGTGCGTGGCGGGCGCGGCCTGGGCAAGCCGCGCCATAAGTTTGGGCTCGCCGCGCGTGGCCACCACGGCAGCAGCGCCCAGCGCCTCGCGGGCGCCGCCGTGCAACTGCACGGCCACGGTCTGCGCGCCGAGCGCGGCCTCGAGCAGCCGCAGCGCCTGCAGCAGGCCGGCTTCTGAAACGTCGCCCTGGCCGAACATGCGCATGGCCTGATGCAGCGTGTGCAGGGCCACGGCGTTGCGGCGCAGCTGGGCGGCATCGAGCTGCTGCTGCCAGCGGTCTTCGGCTTGCAGGCCGGCCTGGCGTGCGGTGAGTTCGGCCAGGCTTTCGATCAACCGCTCGATCTCGTCGCGCCCGCGTTCCCGGGCAGAGGGGGTGCACAGTTCCAGCGCGCTTCGGGTGCGCCGCACCAGCACGTGATAACCCCGGTGGGCAATCAGCGCGGTGCCGGCAAGAATGAGCACGAAGGCCAGCCCCTGCAGGAGCAGCATGACTGCGGTGCGCCGCTCCAGCGTGAGATGCAGGGTTGCGGCGGCCTGGCAGGTCGCATCAACGCCGCGTGTGCTGCAGCGCTGCAGCAACTGGCTGACGCCGGCATCGAGCTGGCGCTGGTTTTCGATGCTGCCCCACAGGCTCAGGCCGGCGAGCAGCGCGCACAGCGCCAGCACCGCGGCCAGGGCCGCATACAAGGGATAACGCCCGCTCGGGCTGAACGACGAGACGATCACTGATGGCCCTCTATGCCTTTTCGGCCTGGCTGCTGAGTCTGTTCTTTGCCATCGTCATCGGATCATGGCATGGCGGTGCGGGCCTGATCGGCCTGCCTCTGGCCGTGGGCCTTGCCGGTCCGCTGCTGCTGCTGGGCCTGCTGCGGTTGGCGGGCGCGCCGTGGCGGCTTCGACGCCGGCCTGCGGCGCCGGCCGACCGGGAGCAGCTCCTGTGGGCCGGCTCGCTGGCCCAGAGCATCTCGACGCCCACGGTCACGGTGCAGGGCGCGGTGGTGCACGTGGCCAACCAGGCTTTCCTCACCCTGCTGGGTTTGCGCGACCGCAGCGACGAGGTGGTCGGCCTGCCCTTCACCAATCTGCTGCATCCGGTCGATCACGCGCTGTTCGCCAGCCTGACCACCGCCGCGGCGAGCGAGCATTCGTCCGGTGCCGAGGGCGTGCTGCGCCTGGTGCGCGCCGGCGGCAGCCTGGTCAAGGCCCATGCGAGCCTCTCGCGCCTGCCCTCGGGCGGCCTGCTGATCCAGCTCGGCGCGCAGCAGGCGGGAAGCGACGCGCGCCGCGTGGTCGAAGACTCGCTGTCGGTGGTGTTCGATCAGCTCGATCTGCTGCTCTTCAAGACCGATGCGCAGGGTGCCATCGTCTACGTGAACCGCGCCTGGGAGCGGCTCACCGGCCGCACGGTGGCGCGCAGCGCAGGCGCCAAGCTCTGCTCGGTGGTCCACCCCGACGACCGCGCCGGCGCCGAGGCCGCGTTGCTCGCCATCGGCCGCGGCCAGCTCGACCATCTGGATTCCGAGCTGCGTCTGGTGGCGGCCGACGGCAGCGTCAACTGGGTGCTGCTCAGCGCGCGCTCCTGCACCCTGCCCGACGGCGACCTGATCGGCATGGTCGGTACGATGAGCGAGGTGACGCGCCGCAAGCGCGTGGAAGAGGGCCTGGGCTCGACGCGCCGCTACCTCAACACCCTGCTGGCCAATGTGCCGGGCATGGTCTACCGCGGCCGCAACGACCGCGACTGGACGATGGATTTCGTGAGCGACGGCTGCCTCGAGCTCACCGGCTACGAACCCTTCGATCTGGTCGACAACCACCGCCTGGCCTACGGCAGTCTGATCGATCCGCTCGACCGCGACTACGTCTGGGCGCAGGTGCAGACCCAGCTCGCGCTGCACGAGCCGTACCAGATTTCTTACCGCATCACCGACGCCCACGGCTGTCAGCGCTGGGTCTGGGAGCAGGGCCGCGGCGTGTTCTCGGCGCAGGGCGAGTTCCTCGCGGTCGAGGGTTTCATCACCGACGCCAGCCAGCAGCAAGGCAGCGAGCAGCGCGCGAGCTGGTTCGAGGCGCGCGCAGGTCTGGTGGACCGCGCCGTGTTCGAACGCCTCGCCGAGCATGTGCTGCAGCATGCGAAGTTGCACGGCTACCCGTGTGCGCTGCTGTGGCTCGATCTGGGCGCCCGGCCCGGCGTTTCGGCGACCGCGCCCGCCGCTGACGAGGCACTGCTCGAACTGGCCAGCCGCTTCGGCGCCGTGCGCGGGCCGGGCGCGGCCGTCGCCTACCTCGGCAACTGGCAGTTCAGCGTGTTGATGACCGACTTTTACGAAGGCAGCGGGGGCACGCTGCCGGCGGCCGGCGAGGTCATTGCGGCGGCTTCGCGCAGTGCCGAACGACTGCTGCGCTCGCTCGCTGCGCCCCTGCGCCGCGGCGAGATCGAGGAGCGCGTGCCGGTCGCCTGCGGCATCGCCATCGGCGCGGCGCGCTACGGCAACGTCGAGGCCATGCTGGAGGCCGCACGCAAGGCGGCGCAGCAGGCTGCCTCGCTCGGACCGGGCCGCTGCGAGGTGGCTGACGAGTGATGCGGGCAACCCCTCACCCCAACCCTCTTCCCGGCGTACCGGGCAGAGGGAGCTTTTGCCTTGCTCCCTCTCCCGCGTGCGGGAGAGGGTCGGGGTGAGGGTTGCGGCGGCACCTCACTCCGGCTGCGTGCCGAGCGCGAGTGCCCGGCCGTCGTCATGCGCGGCCAGCCACTGCAGCACCGCCGGCCTGTAGCGCGTCAACCCCTTGTACTCGACCAGCTCCGGCGGCAGCGAGCCGAGCACGCGGTGCAGCCGCATGGCCCAGCGCGGGTAGGTCGCGAGATCCTCCAGGCTCGCCAGGTAGCAGCGAATGCCGAACAGCATGGCGTTGCTGCGCGGCAGCCTGAACAGGGTCTGCAGCTCGACCCGAAGATGGGCCTTGTGGCCGGCGTTGTCGGGCGTCACGCTGGCGCGGTCCTGGCCCCATTCGGGGTAGGTTTCGGGCGAAGTGTCCAGACGCGGGTTGATGGTCATGGTCCAGTTCAGGCGCCTCACCGGGCGGCCTTGCTGCAGCATCAACAGGTACTTGAGCACGCGCTCGAAAATGCCCATGCCGTGCGCCAGCGGCACCGGCGCATGCCATTCCATGAAGTTCATGCCGAGGTCGAAGCTGAGCGACCAGTCGGCCTGCGAGGTGACCATGCCGGCGTCGGCGAACAGATTGCCCTCACGCTGGTCCATGATGACGAAGTCGCCCTGGCCCTGACGGGTGATGTATTCGAAGGGCGGATGCGGCAAGGTCGAAGCGTCGCCGAACACGAAGGACTGGCGGATGCCCAGCGGCCGGTTGCCCCAGGTCCAGCGATCGCCGTTGCGCAGCAGTGTGAAGTGCTGGGGATAGTCGCGCGCCAGCGCCGTCATCATCAGCTCGAGCGTGTCCCACTCGGCGTCGAGCATGTGCGGCAGCGACTGGCAACGAGCCGGGTCGCGCTCGAGCGTGAGGCGCCGGTCCTGGCATTCGCTGATGTAGTGCTCGTCGATGTCGAAGGCATGTTCTAAAACCGAACCGACCGCACCGCCCGCATGCGGCTCGGTGTTGATCGAGTACATGTAGCTGTCTTGCGCGAACGGAAACGGAAAGCGCCGGATCGCCTCCGGCGAATTGCGGTAGCTGAAATCGTCGCGAAAGGATTCGGTCTTGAAGGCGATGGCCATGGCGTGCGCTGCTTTCGCTGCAGTCCTTGCGAGGGTAGGTCGTTCGATCAGAGCTTGAGGACCACGCAGCCGCGGTCCAGGCGCGACACGCAGGGCATCAGCTTGCGGCCGGCGGCGCGGTCCTCACGGCTCAGGCAGAGGTCGTGGTGGATCAAGGTTCCCGTGGTGTCCAGCACCTCCAGCTCGCACTGGCCGCAGGCGCCGCCGCGGCACAGCGAGGGTGCTTCGATGCCTTGCTGCTCGATCGCCTCGAGCAGCGACAGATCGGCCGGCACCGTGAAGCGCTTCTTGCTCAGCGCCAGCTCCACTTCGAAGGGCAGGCCATGGGGCGGCGCGAGGAACTGCTCGCTGTGCAGGTGGCTGGCCGGCCAGCCCTGGCGCGCGCCGGCCTGCATGCAGTCTTCGACCATGCCTTGCGGCCCGCAGATGTAGAGGTGGCTGCCGAGCGACTGGCGGGCCAGCAGCGCGTCGAAGTCGAGCCGGCCGGAGCGCTCGCTGTCGTGCAGATTCAGGCGCCCGCCGGCGAGCGGCTCGAGTTCGTCGCTGAACACGGCGTTGTCGACGCCGCGGCAGGCGTAGTGCACCTCGAAGGAGGCGCCGAGCCGGGCCAGCTCGCGCGCCATCGACAGGATGGGCGTGATGCCGATGCCGCCGGCCACCAACACGTGGTGGCGTGCGGTGCGCACCAGCGCAAAAAGATTGAGCGGCGCCGACAACTCGAGCCGCAGCCCCGGCCGCGCCTCGTCATGCAGCCAGGCCGAGCCGCCACGCGAAGGCTGCTGGCGGCGCACGGCGATGCGCCAGCGGTCGCGCTGTGCCGGGTCGCCGAGCAGCGAATAGGCATTGCGCTGCGTGCGCGCGCCGAGCGGCAGCCCGACGACGACATGGCTTCCGGCGGAGTAGACCGGGAACTCGCGACCCTCGCCCGGCACCAGGGTGAACTCGCGCACATCGGCCGCCAGCTCGCGGACCTTGTAAATCAGCGCTGGCATCGTCGCCTGAGCGCTCATGGATACACCTCCTGGACTGCAGGCCGCTGACCCGGCGCCTCGGCATCGACCTGGAAGCCCATGTAGGCGCCGAGCCGGCGCGAGAAGTGGTCGCGCACGAAGAGCGCGCGGCCGCAGCCTTCGCAATCGACCACGTTGGTCGAGACGCGCCGCGTCACGCTGCGGCAGTGCACGCAGAACACCGGCCGCGCCAGCGTGGCCGTGCGCTGGCGACGCACCGCCTCGACCCCCATG
>NZ_JACDCU010000085.1 GCF_013817365.1 Methylibium sp.
ACGATGCGGTGCTGATCGGCGTGATCGCCACGGTGCCCGGGCTGCTGCTGCTGGCGCTGATGCGCCGCAGCTTCGCGACACAAAGCGACGTAGCCGGGCAACTCGCCTTCGCCAATGACCACCTCGCACAGAAGGTAAGGGAACGCACGGCGGAACTGCAGGCGGCGAACGAGGCGCTGAGCCAGCATTCGGCCCGCGTCGAGGCGGCCCGTGAAGAAGAACGGCTGCGCATCGCGCGCGATGTTCACGACGAGCTCGGCTCGACACTCACGGCGCTCAAGTTCGAGCTGTCGGGAACGCTCGGCCGCCTGCCGGCCGACGGCAGGCGCGGGCCCTGGGTGCGCCGGGCGGCAACCGACATGGTGGACACCGCCTTGCGGTCGGTGCAGCACGTGATCGCGGCGCTGCGGCCCTTCCCGCTCGAACAACTCGGCCTGTGGGAAGCCCTGCGCTGGAAGGCCCGGCAGTTCGAGGAACTGGTGTGCATCCCGTGCCGCCTGGTGCTGCCCGCGGAGCTGCCGCGCATTTCGGACGGCGTGTCGACGGCGGCGTTCCGCATCGTCGAGGAAGCGTTGACGAACGTAGCGCGCCATGCCGGCGCCAGCAGCGTCGAGATGGTCGTGCGCGTCGAGGGCGGCCGGTTCGTCATCGAGGTGTCCGACGACGGCCGGGGCATCGCCGGCGCCGAATTGATCGCACCGTGCTCCTTCGGCTTGCTGAGCATGCGCGAACGCGCCCGCTCGATCGGCGGCGAACTGGTACTCGTCACACGTGACGGTCGGGGCACGACGGTGCGCTTGTCCATGCCGCCGGCCGAACCCGAAGACGCATGAGCCGGCTCAGGCTGCTGATCGCCGACGACCACGCGATCCTTCGTTTCGGCCTGAGGCGCCTGCTCGGCGAGATGGCCGAGGTCGAAGCGATCGGCGAGGCGGAGAACGGAGCGCGCGTGGCGCAGTTGCTGCGCGAGGAGCACTGGGACGTGCTGGTGCTCGACCTGGACATGCCGGGCCAGAACGTTCTCGACGTGCTCAAACGCGCCAAGCTCGACCACCCCGACCTCTCCGTGCTCATCCTCAGCATGTACCCGGAGGAGCAGTTCGCGATGCGAGCACTGAAGGCCGGGGCCGCGGGCTATCTCAACAAGCAAAGCGCGCCGGAGCAGCTGATCACGGCCGTTCGCCTGGTCGCCAATGGCGGCACCTACATCAGTGCCGCGCTGGCGGGGGCGCTGGCTCGCAATCTGAGCGCCAAGCCGCTGGACACGATCAACGAAGTTTTGTCGGACCGGGAGTTCACGGTGCTGCGCGGCATTGCCAACGGGCACACGGTCTCGCAGATCGCCCAGACGCTGAATTTGAGCGCCAAGACCGTCAGCACCTACCGCACGCGCCTGTTGACGAAGCTCGGGGTGCGCAGCAATGTGGAACTGGCGCGCTACGCCGCCGAGCACAGTCTGGTGAAGTGAAGCGGCGCGAGGCCCACGGCCCGCACTGCACAGAACCGCTTTAGTTCCCGAAAGCGCCGAACAGTTTTGCGCCGCACGGTGCAGTGATTTCCCGGCGGCCCGGCTACGATGGGTGCGTCGCCTACGAGGGCGAACTCCGAGATCGTGGTTGCCAGGCATGCCCGCACCGTGGCGCCGGCTTTGTCAAGCCATGCATCTTCGGCCACACGCCGACGATGGGACCACGATGGAGCCCTGCAGCGCGACCCGAGCTTGTGCTCAATGGACGCGCCGAGGCTTCAACGGCTCTTGCCCCATCGACACGGATCTCGACGCGGCGCGCCTCACCCTGCGCACCACCGTCGCCGGATACGAACGCCAGATTCACCGCTGGCCGACACGCTCTGCCCTAAAGCCGGCTGCGCATCGAGGTTTCGGTGGACGAGCGTCCCCGTGCGGGTCAACATCGTTGGCTGAGAGTTCCGAAAACACATCTGCAGGAGACGAAAAGGCATGGCTTCCGACATCGACATCGCCCAGGCGGCAACCCTCGAACGCATCACGAAGGTCGCGAGCGAAAAGCTCGGCATCGCCGACGAGCACCTGGAGCCCTACGGCCACTACAAGGCCAAGCTCTCGCTCGACTATGTCGACTCGTTGAAGGGCAAGCCCAACGGCAAGCTGATCCTCGTCACCGCCATCAGCCCCACGCCGGCCGGCGAAGGCAAGACCACCACCACGGTCGGTTTGGGCGATGCGCTCAACCGCATCGGCAAGAAGGCGCTGTGTTGCCTGCGCGAGCCTTCGCTCGGGCCCGTGTTCGGCATGAAAGGCGGTGCGGCCGGCGGCGGCTACGCGCAGGTGGTGCCGATGGAAGACATCAACCTGCACTTCACCGGCGACTTCAATGCCATCCAGCTCGCCAACAACCTGCTGGCTGCCATGCTGGACAACCACATCCACCACGGCAACGAGTTGGACATCGACGTGCGCCGCATCGCCTGGAAGCGCGTGCTCGACATGAACGACCGCGCACTGCGCGACATCACCTGCTCGCTCGGCGGGCCGGGCAACGGTTATCCGCGCCAGGACGGCTTCGACATCGTGGTGGCCTCCGAGGTCATGGCCATCTTCTGCCTGGCCACTTCGCTGAAGGATTTGAAGCAGCGCCTCGGCAACATCGTCGTCGGCTACACCAAGGCGCAAAAGCCGGTGACCGCGCGCGACCTCAAGGCCCATGGTGCGATGGCCGTGCTGCTCAAGGACGCTCTCAAGCCCAACCTCGTGCAGACGCTGGAGAACAACCCCGCCATCCTGCACGGCGGCCCCTTCGCCAACATCGCGCACGGCTGCAATTCCGTGATCGCCACGCAGACGGGCCTCAAGCTCGCCGACTACGTGGTCACAGAGGCGGGCTTCGGCGCCGACCTGGGGGCCGAGAAGTTCATCGACATCAAGTGCCGCAAGTCGGGTCTGCGGCCGGACGTGGTGGTCATCGTCGCCACCATCCGCGCCCTCAAGTACCACGGCGGCGTGGACGTGAAGGAACTCAACACCGAGAACCTGGCCGCGCTCGAAAAGGGTGTCGCCAATCTCGAGAAGCACGTCTTCAACATCCGCGAGCACTACGGTCTGCCCTGCGTGGTGGCAATCAACAACTTCACTTTCGACACGCCGGCGGAACTGAAGCTTCTTCAAGACCGCATGGCCCAGCACGACGCGCCGGTGATCGTGGCGCGCCACTGGGCCGAGGGCGGCAAGGGCGCCGAGGACGTGGCGCGCAAGGTGGTCGAGATTCTCGACAAGCAGCAAGGCGGCTCGACCTGCAAGTTCGTCTACGAAGAGTCGGCCACCTTGATGGAGAAGGTGACCGCCATCGCCACCAAGATCTACGGTGCCGCCGGCGTGAGCGCCGATGCCAAGGTCGCGACGCAGATCAAGAAGCTGCAGGACGACGGCTACGGCCATTACCCGGTGTGCGTGGCGAAGACGCAGTACTCCTTCTCCACCAATGCCGCCGCGCGCGGTGCGCCGACCGGCCACACCCTGAACATCCGCGAAGTGCGGCTGGCGGCCGGCGCCGAGTTCATCGTCATGGTGTGCGGCGACGTCATGACCATGCCGGGGCTACCGAAGGTGCCCTCGGCCGAGAAGATCGATCTCGATGACAACGGCAAAGTCATCGGCCTGTTTTGAATAAACCCATTCCCTCGCCCAGCGTCGGTCACTTGTGCTTCCAGAAACCTATATCGGCCGAGCTTTCAGGAATAGACTGAGGCAAAGCCGCTGAAATAGCGGCAACTTCAAACATATTTGAGGAGACAAGATGTTCGATCCCCGCCAACTGGTTTCAGACCGCGACCCCGCCCTGTGGAAGGCCATGCAGCAGGAACTGCAGCGCCAGGAAGACCACGTCGAGCTGATCGCGTCGGAGAACTACGTCAGCCCTGGCGTGCTCGCCATCCAGGGCTCGGTGCTCACCAACAAGTACGCCGAGGGCTACCCCGGCAAGCGCTACTACGGCGGCTGCGAATTCGTCGATGTGGCCGAGCAGTTGGCCATCGACCGGGTCAAGGCGCTGTTCGGCGCCGAGTACGCCAACGTGCAGCCGCACTCCGGCTCGCAGGCCAACGCCGCCGTGTACATGGCCATGCTCAAGCCGGGCGACACGATCCTGGGCATGTCGCTCGCGCACGGCGGCCACCTCACGCACGGCGCCTCGGTCAACTTCAGCGGCAAGCTCTACAAGTCGGTGTCCTACGGCCTCGAGCCCGAGAACGAAACGATCGACTACGCGCAGGTCGAAGCACTCGCCCAGGAGCACAAGCCGAAGATGATCATCGCGGGGGCTTCGGCCTATTCCCGCGTGATCGACTGGCAGCGCTTTCGAGAAATCGCCGACGGCGTGGGTGCCTACCTGCTGGTGGACATGGCGCACTACGCCGGCCTGATCGCTGCGGGCGAGTACCCCAGCCCGGTCGGCATTGCCCACTTCGTCACCTCGACCACGCACAAGACCCTTCGCGGCCCGCGCGGCGGCGTCATCCTGTCGAGCGCCGAGTTCGAGAAGCCGCTCAACTCGATGATCTTTCCCGGCATCCAGGGCGGCCCGCTGATGCACGTGATCGCGGCCAAGGCCTACGCCTTCTTCGAGGCGGCGCAACCCGATTTCAAGACCTACCAACAGCAGGTCAAGGCCAATGCCAAGGCGATGGCCGCCACCCTCACCGAGCGCGGCCTGCGCATCGTCTCGGGCGGCACCGACAGCCATCTGTTCCTGCTCGACCTGCGCGCCAAGAAGATCACCGGCAAGGCGGCAGAAGCCGTGCTCGGCCGTGCGCACATGACGGTCAACAAGAACGCGATCCCCAACGATCCGGAAAAGCCGTTCGTCACCAGCGGCATCCGCATCGGCACGCCTGCGCTCACGACGCGCGGCTTCGGTATTGCGGAGGCGACACAAATCGCCACGCTGATGGCCGACGTGCTGGAGGCCCCCGAAGACGATACGGTCATCACCCGCGTCGCCAGCGAGGTTCAGAAGCTTTGCGCGCGGCTGCCGGTCTACGGGCCGACGCAGCGCAGCTGAACGCCCGACCCCAGCGTCCGCTTCATCCGATCCGGGTCGCACCACGCGCCAGGCGCCGCGACCCATTCACCGAATCATTTCCACAGGAGCTCATCATGGCCGGTCGCAATTTCCTTTTCGTCCCCGGACCCACCAACGTGCCCGAACGCGTGCAGCGCGCGATGGTCGTGTCGATGGAAGACCACCGCTCGTCCAAGTTTCCGGACCTCACGCGCGCGGTGCTCGCCGATCTGAAGAAGATCTTCAAGACCGAGGCCGGCACGCCGGTGATCTTTCCGTCCACCGGCACCGGCGGCTGGGAAGCCGCGCTCACCAACACGCTCTCGCCCGGCGATCTGGTGCTCGCCTCGCGCTTCGGTCAGTTCAGCCACCTGTGGATCGACATGGTCACGCGCCTGGGCTTCCAGGTCGAGGTGGTCGAGTGCGAGTGGGGCGAAGGCGTGCCGGTCGAGAAGTACGCCGAGATCCTGGCCAAGGACAAGGAGCACAAGATCAAGGCGGTGCTGGCCACGCACAACGAGACCGCCACGGGGGTGACGAGCGACATCGCCGCCGTCCGCAAGGCCATGGACACTGCCAAGCACCCTGCCCTGCTGATGGTCGACTCGGTCAGCGGCCTGGGCTGCATCGACTTCCGCATGGACGAATGGGGCGTCGACGCCTGCGTCGCCGGTTCGCAGAAGGGCCTGATGCTGCCGGCCGGCCTGGGCATCGTGTGCATGAGCCCCAAGGCGCTCGAGGCGCGCGAAACGTCGAAGCAGCCGCGCTGCTTCTTCGACATGGGCGACATGATCCGCTCCAACGAGACCGGCTACTTCCCCTACACGCCCTCCCTGCCCCTGCTCTACGGCCTGCGCGAAGCGCTGACCATGCTGATGGAAGAAGGCCTGGAGAACATCTTCGCCCGCCATGCCTATTTGGCCAACGGCGTGCGCGCCGCGATCACCGAAGGCTGGGGCCTGAAGCTGTGCGCCAAGGACCCGAAGTGGTACTCCGACACCGTCTCGGCCATCATGGTCCCCGAGGGCATCAACGGCGCGCACGTGATCGACGTGGCCTTCCGCCGCTACAACCTCTCGCTCGGCGCGGGCCTGTCCAAGGTGGCCGGCAAGCTGTTCCGCATCGGCCACATGGGCGATCTGAACGAGCTGATGGTGCTGGGCGCCATCGCCGGCTCGGAGATGGCCATGATGGACGTGGGCATCAAGATCGAGCCGGGCAGCGGCGTGGCCGCGGCGCAGCGCTACTGGCGCAGCAACGACATGATCCCGAAGAGGAAAGTCGCGCGCAGCGAAGTGGTGTACGCATCGCAGTCCACCGGCTCCAACGAAGGCGCGCGCTGAGCCGCAAGGCACCGATGAACGCCGCAACCGAGACGCCCTTTGGGAGTCGGTTGCGGCACTTCGCAAAAGAGGAGCAGTCATGACCCATTCGGTCGTTTTCCTGGACCGCGATTCGCTCAAGGCGAAAGTGCGCAAGCTCAATTTCGACAGTGCCTACACCGAACACGCAAAGACATCGGTCGATGAAGTGGTCGCCAAGCTCAAGGGCGCCACCGTCGCGATCACCAACAAGGTGCCGCTGCGCGAGGAAGCGCTCGCGCAGCTTCCCGACTTGAAAATGATCGCCGTGGCCGCCACCGGCTACGACGTGGTCGACGTTGCGGCTTGCAAGAAGCGTGGCATCGCGGTCGCCAACATCCGCAACTACGCCGTGCACACCGTGCCGGAACACGCCTTCGCGCTCATCCTCGCCCTGCGCCGCAACATCATTGCCTACCGTCAGGACGTGGAAAACGGCGTGTGGCAGAAGTCGGATCAGTTCTGCTTCTTCACCCACGACATCGGCGATCTCTTCGGCGCCACGCTGGGGATCATCGGCGAAGGCGCGCTCGGCCAGGGCACCGCGAAGATCGCGCGCGGCTTCGGCATGAAGGTGCTGTTCGCCGATCACGCGCCGCCGAAGATGGAGGGCGTGGAGTTCACGCCGATGGAGCAGGTGCTGGCCGAGTCGGACGTGATCTCCCTGCACTGTCCGCTCACGCCGGACACGAAGAACATCATCGGCATCGAGCAGTTCCGCAAGATGAAGCGCAATGCGCTGCTCATCAACACCGCGCGCGGCGGGCTGGTCGATGAAGCGGCGCTCATCCAGGCGCTCGAAGAAAGCCTGATCGCGGGCGCCGGCTTCGATGTGCTGACCACCGAACCGCCGAAGAACGGCCACCCGCTGCTCGACGTGCGCCGGCCGAACTTCATCCTCACGCCGCATGTGGCGTGGGCGTCGGACGGTGCAATGCAGTTCCTGGCGGACCAGTTGATCGACAACATCGAGTTGTGGGTGGCGGGCAAGCCGCAGCACTTGGTGACTTGAGCGACGAAAACCGGAAAGCTCGACCATGAAGAAGCTTCTCTATCAACTCGACACCGACCCACACCCGTCGGTGTTCGACAACGTCGTCTCCTACGACGGCGGTGCCGATCATGTGTCGGCCTACGGCGGCGTGACGCCCGACAACGTCGGCGCGCTCGTCGAAGGCACCATCTTCACGCGTTCGCCCAAGGACAAGAAGTTCACCGCCATCACGGTCGGCGGCAGCAGCATGGCCGAGGGCGAACTGCTCTTCACCGCAGTAAAGAAGAAGTTCTTCGCCAACTTCCGCGTCTCGGTCATGCTCGACAGCAACGGCTCCAACACCACCGCCGCCGCCGGCGTGGCGTGGCTGGCGCATGGCCGCTCGCTGCAAGGCAAGCGCGCGGTCGTGCTCGCCGGCACCGGGCCGGTGGGCCAGCGTGCCGCGGTGATGCTCAGCCGCGAAGGCTGCCAGGTCACCATCACCTCGCGCAGCGCCGAGCGCGCGCAAGCCGCGGCGCAGGCGATCCAGCAGCGCTTCAAGATCGAGGTGACCACGGCGGTTGCGGCCGACAACGAAGCGCGCACGAAAGCGATCCAGGGTGCGCAGATCGTCTTTGCGACCGGTGCCGCCGGCGTGCAATTGCTCGAGGAGCGGCACTGGAAGGACAACGCCACGCTCGAGTTGCTGTCCGATGCCAATGCGACGCCGACGCTCGGCATCGAGGGCATCGACATGATGGACAAGGGCAAGGAACGCTTTGGGAAGACCGTGTTCGGCGCCATCGGTTTCGGCGCGCTGAAGATCAGCTTGCAGCGGGCGTGCATTGCGAAGCTTTTCGAGCAGAACGATCTGGTGCTGGATGCCGAGGAGATCTATGCCATCGCCAAGCCGATGGTGGGATGACAAGCACCACGACGCATCACTGACTTTCGCCGAGGCCCGACCATGATCACCGACCTCTCTACCGAAGCTTTTCTCGACGCCCTCGCCAGCGGCAACGCGACCCCCGGCGGCGGCAGTGCCGCGGCCGTCATGGGTGCGATGGCTGCCGCGCTGGTGTCCATGGTGTGCAACCTGACCATCGGCAAGAAGGGTTACGAGAGCGCCGAAGCCGAGATGAAGTCGGTGCTCGGCGAAGCCGAGGCCTTGCGCACGCGGCTGCTCGAGATGGTCCCGCAAGACATCGCCGCCTTCGACTGGCTCATGGCCGGCTACAAGCTGCCCAAGGGAACCGACGCAGAGAAGTCCGCACGCAGCGCCGCCATCCAGAAGGGCCTGCAGGGCGCCACACAGGTGCCGCTCGACTGCGCCGTGGCTTGCGCCGAGGTCATGCGCCTGACGGCGCGCGCCGTCGAAGTGGGAAACGTCAACGTCATCAGCGATGTCGGTGTGGGCGTGCTGGCCGGCTGGGCCGCCCTGCGCAGCGCCGCGCTCAACGTGCACATCAACGCACCCCAGATCAAGGACCGCGAGTTCACCGAAAGCAGACTCGCGCAACTCGAAGAACTGCTCGCCGAGTGCGGGCCGCTTGCCGAACAGGTGCACGACAAGGTGCACGGCAAGCTCGGCTGAACCCAGCCATTCAACCGCGCAGCGCCGTCACAGCACGGGCGCTGCGCCGCAAGCCGAGTCGCGCTCCGTCCAGAAGACGCTCCCGCGACACGCCTGGCCCCCGGCGCCTCGATGCCGGGCGATCTCGCTAGGAAACGCCGGGCCGCCCGGACCGGCTCGCTCCTCGGGGGTGAGTCCGTCCGGCTGCGTCAGGACACACATCACAGGAGCATTGCATGGACATTCACGAATACCAGGCCAAGGAGCTGCTCGCCGGCTTCGGCGTGCCGGTGCCGCGCGGCGGCGTCGCCTACAGCCCCGATCAGGCGGTCTATGTCGCTACCGAACTCGGCGGCTGGCACTGGGCGGTCAAGGCGCAGATCCATTCCGGCGGGCGCGGCAAGGCAGGCGGCGTCAAGCTGTGCCGCACCTACCACGAGGTGGCCGATATCTCGCGCGAGCTGCTCGGCAAGCGGCTCGTCACCAACCAGACCGGGCCGGAGGGCAAGGTCTGCAACCGCGTCTACATCGAGGCGGCCGAGCCCTTCGAGCGCGAGATCTACCTCGGCTTCGTGCTCGACCGCAAGACCGAGCGCATCCTCGTCATCGCCTCCGGCGAGGGCGGCATGGACATCGAGGAAATCAGCCACGACAAGATCATGCAGATCGAGGTCGAGCCCGCCGTGGGCCTGCAGCCGTTCCAGGCCCGCGAGATCGCCTTCGGCCTGGGCCTGGGCATCAAGCAGGTGAGCCAGGCGGTGACCACGCTCATGGCCTGCTACCGCGCCTTCCGCGATCTCGACGCGACGATGGTCGAGATCAACCCGCTGGTCGTCACCAAGGAAGGCAGGATCCTCGCGCTCGACGCGAAGATGAGCTTCGACGACAACGCCATTTTCCGCCGCCGCCAGATCGCCGAAATGCGCGACGTGGCCCAGGAAGACCCCCGCGAGGCGCAGGCCGGCCAGCATGGCCTGAACTACGTGGGCCTGCAGGGCGACATTGGCTGCATCATCAACGGCGCCGGTCTCGCGATGGCGACGATGGACATGATCAAGTACGCGGGCGGCGAGCCGGCGAACTTTCTCGACGTGGGCGGCGGCGCCTCGCCGGAGCGCGTGGGCCAGGCATTCAACCTGGTCCTGTCCGACCCGGGCGTGAAGGCGATCCTGGTCAACATCTTCGCCGGCATCAACCGCTGCGACTGGGTTGCGCAGGGCGTGGTGGAAGCGGCCAAGGACCTGAAGGTGCCGCTCATCGTGCGCCTGGCGGGCACCAACGTCGACGAGGGCATGAAGATCGTGCGCGAGTGCGGCCTGCCCATCATCCTGGCCGACTCGCTGGCCGACGCGGCCAACAAGGCGGTTGCCGCCGCGCGCGGCGATCTCAAGCTCGCCTGAGCCTCGGCACTGAACACGGAGCACAAGACATGAGCATCCTCATCGACGAAAAAACGCGCGTCATCGTGCAGGGCTACACCGGCGACAAGGCGACTTTCCATGCCAAGGAAATGATCGCCTACGGCACCAACGTGGTCGGCGGCGTCACACCTGGCAAGGGCGGACAGAAGCACCTCGACCGGCCGGTGTTCAACACCGTGAAGGAAGCGGTCAAGGCCACCGGCGCCGAAGCGAGCCTGGCCTTCGTGCCGCCGCCCTTCGCGGCCGACGCGCTGATGGAAGCGGCGGACGCGGGCCTGCGGCTCGTGTGCATCATCACCGACGGCATTCCGGCGCAGGACATGATGCGCGTGAAGCGCTACCTGCGCCGCTACGCGAAGGACCTGCGCACCACCGTCGTGGGCCCCAACTGCGCCGGCATCATCAGCGCGGGCAAGGCCATGCTCGGCATCATGCCGGGCAACATCTACATCCGCGGCAACGTCGGCATCGTCTCGCGCTCGGGCACGCTGGGCTACGAGGCCGCGGCGCAGATGAAGGCGCTGGGCATCGGCGTCACCACCAGCGTGGGCATCGGCGGCGACCCGATCAACGGCAGCTCCTTCCTCGACCACCTGGCGCGCTTCCAGGAAGACCCGGAGACCGAGGCCGTGATCATGATCGGCGAGATCGGCGGGCCGCAGGAGGCGGAAGCTTCGGCCTGGGTGAAGGAGAACATGACGAAGCCGGTCGTGGGTTACGTCGCCGGTTTGACTGCACCGAAGGGGCGCCGCATGGGCCATGCCGGCGCGATCATTTCGGCGGTCGGCGATACGGCGGCGGAGAAATCCGAGATCATGAAGTCGTATGGCCTCTTCGTCGCGCCGAGCGCGGCGGAACTCGGGACGACCGTGGCGCAAGCGCTCAAGAAGGCGGCCTAACG
>NZ_JACDCU010000086.1 GCF_013817365.1 Methylibium sp.
CGGGCGAACGCCGCGCGACCGGAAGGAACGGTAAAGCTTTGCGGCAAGCCCTGATGTGATCGCGTAAACGAGCAGTCTGCGCAGCATGGGGCGGCTCCGTGGAAGGTAAGGCGACTGCGCGCTTTTGGCAAACGGTGTTCCTGCCCGCGTGCGGTGGCAGAGGAAAGGTGGTTCACCCCCTCGATGCGTGCCCCTGATTGCGGGGCGTTCTGCCATCGCGCTGTCACGCATGCACGCTAAGGTTCGTTCACGCGCAGCAGAGCGGGCGCGCCGGAGGAAACCCACCATGGCCACGCATTTGCAAACGACTGCGCTTTATCGCCGACTCGGCCGGCGCACCCGGCTGCCCACCGTCTATCCGACGCGGCCGAGCTATCTGCAGCGGCTCATGTCGCTGTTCTCGCTCTAGGCCTACTGCGGAGCCGGGCCCTGAGTAGGGCTGCGGCGGTGTATGGGTACGGCGCTTGCTGCTTGGCGGCATGCTCTTTTACCTGTGAACATGGCGAGACTGACCGCTTCAGCGTGGCCGCCGAGCGGTTGGACTGAGGGCACCGAGAGTGTTCAGCCGCCGCCGCGTGGGCGGGAACATCGGTTGCCGAGGCACCTGTTCACAACCGCCTGGAGGCACGCCATGAACCCGATGCTGCGCAAGATGTCGCCGTCCGCCACCAAGATGATCCGCCTGGACCATTCACACGCGCTCGTCACGTTCCACAAGTACGAACACAAGACACCGCCGCAGACCAAGCGGGCGATCGTCAACACCGTGAGCGCGGCGCTCGAAATCCATGCGCAGTTGGAAGAAGAAATCTTCTACCCGGCGATCCGTGAGTTGGACCCCGACGGTGAGGTGATCAGCAAGAGCGTTCCAGAGCACGACGAGATGCGCCGGCTGATCGCCAAGCTGCGCGCCACGGAGCCCCCCGATGCCGGCTTCGACGACACCTTCATGGAACTGATGCGCGACGTGATTCACCACGTCGCCGACGAAGAGACGGTGCTGCTGCCCGCGGCCGAGCGCCTGCTCGGCGAAGAGCGGCTCGGCGATCTGGGCGCGCGCATGACCAAGCGCCGCCTCGAGCTCGCCATGCCGCGTGCCGGCGAGATTGCCATCAACACGGCGCGCGCCATGCCGACAAGCACCGTGCTGATGACGGCCGGTGCGGTGGTTGCCGGCGGCTTTCTGGTCAGGCGGGCGCTTTCCAGCCGGCTCTGAGCGCGCTCGGCCGGTTTGCAGGCAGGCGCCGTGTGCAATGCGGCCCTGTTCCCTCGTTCGCTGCGGTTTGCAGTCTTCCGTCAGAAATCCAGGGCATCGGGATGCTTGCGTCATGAAATCGAAACCAAGAGGGGCTTTGCCCCAGCACATCGGCTTCATTCCCGATGGCAACCGGCGCTGGGCGCAGTCGCAAGGGCTGAAGAAGGAAGACGGCTACGCCCGCGGCATCGAACCCGGCCTTGCCCTGTTCGAAACCTGCAAGGCGCTCGGCGTTCCCGAAGTGTCGGTCTACGGCTTCACAGCGGACAACACCCGGCGCGCCACCGGCCAGATCGAGAACTTTCGCGCCGCTTGCGTCGCCTTCGCGGAAGAAGTCGACCGGCGGGGCGCTGCCCTGCTGGTGCTCGGCGATGAGACGTCGAGCCAGTTCCCGCAGGAGTTGATGCCGTTCCGCAAACGCCGGGGCAGCGGTATCAGGGTCAACTTTCTGGTGAACTACGGCTGGCAGTGGGATCTCGACGGCCTGAAGAACGGCGGCCTGCGTTCGCGCGAGGTGTCGCGCATCGACCTCATCGTGCGCTGGGGCGGCGGGCGGCGGCTCAGCGGATTTCTTCCCGTGCAATCGGTGTATGCCGATTTTTTTGTCGTCGACGATTTCTGGCCTGATTTCGAGGCCAGCCATCTCGACAGCGCGTTGAGCTGGTTCGATAAGCAGGACCGCACGCTGGGTGGCTGAGCGCCGCCTCGGTCCGCGCAGCCGGGGCGCGCTTTGCCGTGAACGGGCGATCTACAGGTGTTCGGACAATCGCTTCAACGCCCCGTCTAGCGTCTGCTCCCGCTTGGCAAAGCAAAAGCGCACGATGCGCTGCTCGAAGCCGCCGTCATAGAACGCAGACAAGGGAATGGCCGCCACGCCGACCTCGGTGGTCAGCCAGCGGCAGAAATCGGCCTCGCTGCAGTCGCGGTGAGCCTGCAGCGCCGAGTAGTCCACGCACTGGAAGTAGCTGCCCTCGCTCGGCAACAGGCGCAGGGCAGTGCCCGCCAGGCCGGCGCGGAAGCGGTCGCGCTTGGCGGCGTAGAACGCCGGCAGGCCCAGATACGGCGCCGGGTCGACCAGGTAGGCCGCCAGCGCATGCTGCATGGGCGCATTGACCGTGAAGACGTTGAACTGGTGGACCTTGCGAAACTCGGTCATCAAGGCCTTCGGCGCGGCCGCGTAGCCGACCTTCCAGCCGGTCACGTGAAAGGTCTTGCCGAAGCTCGACACGACGACGCTGCGCGCGGCCAGTTCCGGGTGACGCGACACGCTTTGGTGAGCCGCGCCGTCGAACACCATGTGTTCGTAGACCTCGTCGGCTAGCACGAGCACGTCGGTCGGCCGCAAGAGCTCGGCCAGGCGCTGCATGTCGGCGGCACTCCACACGGTTGCGCTCGGGTTGTGCGGCGTATTGACCACGATGGCGCGGGTGCGCGGCGACAGGGCCGCGGCGATGCGGTCGAAGTCGGGCCGGAATTCGCCGGCTGCGGCACCGAGCGCGAGACGCACCACCGTGCCGCCGGCGAGCTCGATGGCCGGTTGGTAGCTGTCGTAGCAGGGCTCGAGCACGATGACTTCGTCGCCGGGGTGCACCAGGGCCAGGATCGTGGTCAGGATCGCCTGCGTCGCACCGGCCGTGATGGTGATCTCGCTGCCGGCGTCGTAGCGGTGGCCGTAGAGCGCTTCGATCTTGGCGGCGACGGCCTCGCGCAATGCGGTCACTCCCTGCATCGGCGGGTACTGGTTGTGGCCCTTGCGCATGGCTGTCGCAACGGCGTCGATCAGCTTCGGGTCGCAGTCGAAATCGGGGAAGCCCTGGCCGAGGTTCACCGCGCCATGCGTTTCGGCCAGGGCCGACATGACGCTGAAGATCGTGTCGCCCGTGCGCGGCAAGCGGCTGGTGAGGGACAGCACGCGGGGCAGGGCGGGGGAAGACTGGGCGGGGCTCATCGTCGGCATCACAGTTCGTAGTTTTCGGCGTCGCCCGTCATGGCGCGGATGATCAGCGCACGCGTCAGCCGGTCGGAGATCAGCTCGGCAAAACCGTACACGAAATTGCGCAGATACGCGCCGCGCTTGAACGCGAGGCGCGCGACGTTGTTGCCGAACAGCGCACCGGCCGGTCGCGTGACGAGGTCGCCGCCGGCCGCGCAGGCCGGGTCGTCGCGCACCGCCATCTCGGCCACGATGCCCACGCCCAGACCCAGCCGCACGTAGGTCTTGATGACGTCGGAGTCGATCGCCTCGAGTACCACCGTGGGCTTTAGGCCCCGAATGGCGAAGGCCTGGTCGATGCGGGTGCGCCCAGTGAACGACGGGTGGTAGGAAATCAGCGGCTCGGTGGCGAGCTGCTCGAGCGTGATGCGCTCCTGCGCGGCCAGCGCATGGCCGGGGGGCAGCACGATCACGTGCTGCCAGTCGTAGCACGGCAGGGTGACCAGGGCGTCGAAGGTGGCGAGCGACTCGGTCGCCAGGCCGACTTCGGCGGTCTCGTCGAGCAGCATTTGCGCCACCTGTTCGGGCGTGCCCTGGTGCAGGCTGATGGCCACCTTGGGATGGCGCTTGCGCAGCGCGGCCACCGGCCCCGGCAACACGTAGCGGGCCTGCGTGTGCGTGGTGGCAATGGAGAGCGTGCCGGCGTCCTGCTGGCTGAACTCTTCGCCGATGCGCTTGAGGTTGTTCACCTCGCGCAGGATGATCTCGATGGCCTTGAGCACCTCCTGGCCCGGCTCGGTGATGCGCTTGAGGCGCTTGCCGTGGCGCGCGAAGATGTCGATGCCGAGTTCGCCTTCGAGTTCAAGGATGGCTTTGGAAATGCCCGGCTGCGAGGTGTGCAGCGCCTTGGCCGTCTCGGTGAGGTTCAGGTTGCGGCGCGCGGCCTCCTGGACGAATCGGAACTGGTGCAGGTTCATCGATGAGATGCGGGTTGGTTCGCCGAACTTCGGGCGCGAATTGTTCTTCTGGCGCCGCTCTTCACAAGCGGGCGTACCGCCACGCGACTTCGGCCATCGCAGCCACCACCGCGGCGTCTTCGCCGACGGCCGGCGCGAGTTGCCATTCGATGTGCGGATGTGCGGCGCGCAGTGCATCGAGCAGCAGCGGCAGGTCCTTGCGCACATGGCCGCCGGCGCCCAGGAACAGCGGCACCACGCTCACCTTGCGGCAGCCCAGCGCCGCCAGAGCGTCGCCGGCGCCGCGCAGGTCGGGTGTCATGAACTCGAGGAAGCCCAGCGCCACCGGCATTTCCGGCTCGCGCTCGCGCAGCGCCTGCGCGACGGCCTCGAAAGGCCGCGCCCACAGCGCATCGCGCGCGCCGTGCGCGAACAGCAGCACGCCTGGCCTGGATTCGGATGCATCGTTCATCGGTACCTCACCAGCCAGCTGAACGCCGCCAGCGACAGCAGCAGGTAGATCACGCTCGGCGCAGCCGCTGCCACCCAGGGCGTCCAGTCGCGCAGCAGGCCGAGATGGGTCGACACATTGCTGAGCAGCACGAAGCTGATGCCGAGCAAGATGCCGCCGAACACCTTGACGCTCACACCGCCGCTGCGCGCGTGCAGGTAGGCGAAGGGCAGCGCCAGGCCGACCATCACCAGGCAGGCCAGCGGGTAGAGCGCCTTCTTCCAGAACTGGATCTCCTGGCGCTGCGCCGCCTGTTCGTTGTCGGACAAGTGGCTCATGTAGCGATAGAGGTCGACGGTGGACATGCTGCGCAGCGGCGACACCGAGGCGCCCACGACGGCCGGCGAGAGCTGAGTGGTCCAGCGCAATTCGACGAGCTGTTCATCGGCCGGCAATCGCCCGCCCTCGCCGGGCTGCCAGCGCGTGATGCGCACGTCGCTGAGCAGCCAAGCGCCGTCTTCGACCTGGCCGCGCTCGGCCGCAATGCGCGCCAGCATCTCGCCGTCGGCGCTGAACTCGTAGATGCGCACGTCCTCGAGCCGGCCGCTCGCGCCCACATGGCCCACGTTGATCGAGTCGATGCGCTCGCCGGGCGGCTCTTCCCCGGGCGCGGCCACGCGTCGATCCTTCAGCCAGGCGCTGTTGGCGCCGCGGGCGGCGTCGCCGCGCAGGCCGCCGCGCAGCGAGTCGGCCTTGGCGTCGAAATAAGGCCCGGCATAGTCGCCGACCACGAAGGTGACCAGACCGAACGCGAGGCCGAGCATCGCCAGCAGCCCCAGCGCGCGACCGGGCCCCAGGCCGCCGGTGCGCAGGATGGTGAACTCGGAGGACTGCGCCAGCCGCGCCATCGCGAAGATGCTGCCGATCAGCACCGCGATTGGAAACAGCTCGTAGAAGTGCCCGGGCAACTGAAGCAGGCAGTACAGCGCCGCGTGCTGAACCTTGTAAAGGCCGCGGCCCACGTTGTCGAGCTCTTCGACGAAGTCGATGAAGAAAAAGAGCGACAGGAAGGCGAGCGCGACGAAGGCGACGGCACGCAACACGTCGGCATAGAGAAGCCGGCGAACGGTGCGCATGGGGGTCTCAGCGGGCCGGCCGACGGCGCCGGAGCACCATCGACGAGCCGCGTTCGCGCCACCACAGCAAGGTGACCGCCACCACGAACATGCCGCCATGCACGACCGCCAGCGCCGGGCCGAACGCCAGCGTGCCGCTCGCCACCCAGGCCTGGCTCAGGCTGAGCAGGTTGTAGTAGACGACGAAGGCGAGCAGCGCCACCAGCAGGTTCCAGTTGCCGGCCCGTCGCGGGTTGGCGGCGGCCAGGCCGATGCCCAGCAACACCAGGTTGATGCCCCCCAGCGCCAGGCCGATGCGCCAGGCCAGCTCGCCGAGGTGGCGCTCCGTGGGCTGGGTGAGCAGCTGCCAGGTGCTGCGCGCCTTGGCCGGCAGGTTGTCGGAGCCGCTGGCGAGGGCTTCGCCGACCAGCACCCGGTAGCTCTCGAATTCGGCCAGCCGCTTCTCGCCGGTGGCGAGCTCGAGATCGGTGCGCTGCCCGTCTTCGAGCACCACGAAGCGCTGGTCGCCGTCGAGCTCGATGCGCCCGCTGCGCGCCGAGGTCACGCTTTCGCTGCCCTCGCGCCGCTCGAGCACGAAGACGTTGCTGGCAATGCTGCCGCCGCCCGTATCGCGATCGATGAAGAACACGCGGCTGCCGTCGGCCGAGCTCTGGAACTGGCCCGGCGCAACGCGCGAGATGTCGGATCGGCGCTCGTAGCGATCGCGCAGTTCGACGACCTGCCGGTTCCCCCAGGGCCATACGAACAGCGCCAGGATCGCCACCAGCACCAGCAGCGGCCAGACCAGGCTCAGCACCGGCCGCACGAAGCGCGCGAGTCCCACGCCGCTGGCGAACCAGATCACCATCTCGCTGTCGCGGTACATGCGCGTGAGCGTGGTGACGATCGCGATGAACAGCGACAGGCTCAGCATCGTCGGCAGGTTCTCGAGCGAGATGTAGCCGAGCAGCAGCGCCACGTCCTGCGGCGACACGGCACCGCCCGCCGCCTGGCCGAGCGTGCGGATCAGGAACATGGTGATGACGATCGTCATGATGACGATCAGCGTCGCGCCGAAGCTGCGCGAGAGGTCTCGGCGCAAAGTGGAATCGAATAGCATTCGAGGTCTTTTTTTGAGCCTCGCATTATGGACTTCCGCCTGCTGAACACCCCGATCGACGGCCTCTCCAAGACCGCCTGCGATGCGCTCCTGATCGTGGTGAGCGGCGAGCCCGCCGAGCGGCGGCTCGATGCCCCGCTCGCCGCGCTGCTGGCCGATGCGCTTGCCTGCGATGACCTCGTGGCCAAGGCTGGCCGCACGCTTTACCTGCACCGGCCGGCCGGCGTGAAGGCCGCCCGTCTGGTGTTCGCGATGGCCGCCGACGGCAGCGCGAAGGCGTTCAAGGCCGCGGCGATGGCGGGATTGGCGCAGATCAAGCCGTTGGGCGTGAAGCACCTCGCGGTCGCGGCGGCGGGGGCCGTACTCGACGCGACGCACGCGGAGGCGCTGGTCTGCGCAGTGTCCGACGCGGTCTACGCCTACCGCCACACCAAGCCCAGCGCGCCGGCCGCACCGCCGCTCGCCAAGGTGAGCCTGCTGTGCGAGAAGACTGCGGCCAAGGCCTTGCAGGCGGGTCTGTCACGCGGGCAAGGCATCGCCGCCGGCGTAACGCTGGCGCGCGAATGCGGCAACCGTCCGGCCAACCACTGCACGCCCACCTTCCTGGCGGCAGAGGCCAAGCGGCTCGGCAAGGCGCACGGCTTCAAGATCGAGGTGCTCGACCGCAAGGACTGCGAAAAACTCGGCATGGGCGCGTTTCTCTGCGTGGCGCAGGGCTCGTACGAGCCGCCGAAGTTCATCGTGCTGCGCTACGACGGCGCGGCCAAGGGCGAGGCGCCGGTGGTGCTGGTCGGCAAGGGCATCACCTTCGACACCGGCGGCATCTCGATCAAGCCCTCAGGCGAGATGGACGAGATGAAGTTCGACATGGGCGGCGCGGCCAGCGTGCTGGGCACCTTCCGCGCGCTCGGCGAGCTCAAGCCCAAGGTCAACGTGGTGGGCCTTATCCCCTCTTGCGACAACATGCCCAGCGGCCGGGCGGTGAAGCCGGGCGATGTGGTCACTTCCATGTCGGGCCAGACCATCGAGGTACTCAATACCGACGCCGAAGGGCGGCTGATCCTGTGCGATGCGCTCACCTACGCCGAGCGTTTCAAGCCGCGCGCGGTGGTCGACATCGCCACCCTGACCGGCGCGTGCGTCATTGCGCTGGGACACCATCGCACGGGCCTGTTCACGGCCGATGACGCGCTCGCCGAAACGCTGCTCGCGGCCGGCACCGCCGGGCTCGATCCGGCCTGGCGCATGCCGCTCGACGACGAATACGAAGAAGCGCTGAAGAGCAACTTCGCCGACATGGGCAACGTGGGTGGCCGGCCCGGTGGCGCCATCACCGCGGCCATGTTCCTCAAGAAGTTCACCGGCAAGTACCGCTGGGCGCATCTCGACATCGCCGGCACCGCCTGGAAGTCGGGTGCGGCCAAGGGCTCCACCGGCCGCCCGGTTGCGCTGCTGACGCATTTCGTGTTGTCGCAGGCGATCTGAGCCGCCGAACGACCAACGCGTCTTCGGGCCGTAGCGCCGACAACCGACGATGACCGAAATCAACTTTCACCACGGCGTTGCCGACCCGCTCGACTACGCCTGCCGGCTGCTGCTCAAGGCGCAGCAACGCGGCGCACGCGTGGCGGTGGTCGCCGAGGCCGAGGCGCTGGAGCGGCTCGACGTGCAGCTGTGGACCTTCGACGCCGCTTCATTCGTGCCGCACCTGCGCGTGCGAGAGCCGGCCCAGGCCGCGTTGGCCGACACGCCGATCTCGCTGGTCGAGCGCACGGGCGACGCGCCGCATCACGAAGTGCTGGTGAACCTGGGCCCGCAGATCGCCCCCGGCTTCGAAAGCTTCGAGCGCCTGTTCGAAATCGTCGGCCGTGCCGACGAAGCGCGCGCGGCGGGCCGTGAGCGACTGCGCCACTACAAGAGCCGCGGCTACGAGATCGTGCTGCACGAGGTGCGCCCGTGAGCCGCGAAAGAGGGGCCCCGCGCAGCGGGGATCGAAGCGAGCGAACGGGCGCCGCGCCCGATGGCAAGGCCTGTGCGCATGAGCGGATGTGCGGAGGGCGCCCATGAACAGCGGCTCGCCGCCGCGACAGGTTCCCACCTTGACCGAGGTGGTCGACGAAGACCTGGTCGCCGAGCAGACGCGGGTGATGTCGGGCGACGTCGAGGACGATGCGGGCGTTGCGCCCGAGGTGCAGGACGCGCAGCGCGACGAGCCTGTCGATGTTGCGGCCGACGCGCTTTCGCTCGACCGGACGGCCGAGCAGCAACTCGTCGAGCGCGTGTTGGCCGACGTGCAGCGGCAGATCGACCCGATGCTCGAGCAGCGCCTGCGCGAGATGCTCGCGCCCATGCTGGCGCACTGGAGCGAAGCGCTGATCGAAGACAGCCGCGAACGACTCTCTTCGCTGCTGCGCGACGTGGTGGCGCAGGCCGTCGCTCGCGAGTTCGAGCGCCAGCGCCGCCGCTGAGGCGAGAGCAGCGCACCCCTTCGGCTCGCCGCTGACGGTGTTTTCCCCGGGGCGTGCAGGGCTGGAGCGCGCAGGGATTTGGAGTAACGTTCGCGCCGTCGGGAACAACTGTTCCACTCGGCCTCGTCTTCCAACCCGGAGGTATTTCATGCAAGCCAAACTCACGGCCGTCATGGCCGCTGCTACCCTGCTGGCCGCCGCGGGCGCATCCGCCCAGGACGTGCAAACGATCCGGATCGGCCATGTCGGCCCGGTCTCCGGCGCGCAGGCGCACTACGGCAAGGACAACGAGAACGGCGCGCGCATGGCGATCGCCGAGTTGAACTCGCAGAACCTCACGATCGGCGGCAAGAAGGTGAAGTTCGAGCTCGTCGCCGAAGACGACGCGGCCGATCCGAAGCAGGGCACCGCCGCCGCGCAGAAGCTGTGCGACGCCAAGGTCAACGGCGTGATCGGCCACCTGAACTCGGGCACCACCATCCCGGCCTCGAAGATCTACAACGACTGCGGCATCCCGCAGATCACGCCCGCCTCGACCAACCCCACGTACACGCAAGCGGGCTACAAGATGGCGTTCCGCCTGCTCGCCAACGACAACGCGCTGGGCGCCGGGCTGGCGCTGCATGCCGCCAACAACCTCAAGCTGAAGAAGATCGCGATCATCGACGACCGCACCGCCTACGGGCAGGGTGTAGCCGAGGTGTTCAAGAAGACCGCGCAGGCGCGCGGCATCGAGATCGTCGACCAGCAGTTCACCACCGACAAGGCCACCGATTTCATGGCCATCCTGACCTCGATCAAATCGAAGGCGCCGGACGGCGTGTTCTACGGCGGCATGGACCCGCAGGCCGGCCCGATGCTGCGCCAGATGGAGCAGCTCGGGATGTCCAAGGTCAACCTCTTCGGCGGCGATGGCATCTGCACCGCCAAGCTGGCCGAGCTTTCTGGCGGCGCCAAGACGCTGGGCAACGTGGTCTGCGCAGAAGGCGGCGCTTCGCTCGGCAAGATGCCCGGCGGCAAGGAATGGAAGGCCAAGTACGACGCCAAGTACCCGGGCGAGTACCAGGTCTATGCGCCGTACGTCTACGACGCGACGATGGTGCTGGTCGAGGCGATGAAGCGTGCCGACTCGGCCGATCCCAAGGTCTACGGCCCGAAGATCCACGAGACAAACTACACCGGCGTGACGGCGCAGGTCGCGTTCGAGAAAGACGGCGAGCTGAAGAACCCGGCGATGACGCTCTATGTCTACAAGGACGGCAAGAAGTCGCCGCTCAACTGAGCGAACGCGGGAGGCGGTGCCTGCGCACCGTCTGTGCTCCGGCGCAGGCGCTGCAAACCGTTCAGCCGGCTGCGCGACACTTCCAAAGGAGCCCCGCGGGGCTCCTTTGTCGTGCAGGCGCGTGGCTACAATCGCAGCCTCCGGAGAGATGGATGAGCGGTTTAAGTCGCACGCCTGGAAAGCGTGTGGGGGTTAACAGCCCCCCGCGGGTTCGAATCCCGCTCTCTCCGCCACTTCGCATACGCCGCGATGCCTTCGCCGATTGCACGCCGGCGCGCACCGTCATGACAAAGCGGAGGATGCTTGGCTGACTCTTTTGCCCCTGGCAAGCAGGCATCCGGAGCGTCGTCGGAAGCGGTCACGCCCTCGCCTGGCCTTAGCGACATCGTGATCACCCACGAGCTCGCGCAGCGCCCTTGTCGCCCGGCCGCCATGGCGCTGGAGATCAAGGCGTTCAAGGCGATTGCCGAAACACTGGTTTCGTCGCCTCGCGGGGTGGCTCAGCGCCTGGTCGATCTCGCCATGGAGCTGACTGGCGCCGACTCGACGGGGCTCAGTCTGGAAGACGAATGCGACGGCCAGCCGGTGTTTCGCTGGGTCGCCACGGCCGGCGAATTGCGCCCGCATCTTCATCAGACTCTGCCGCGCGACTTC
>NZ_JACDCU010000428.1 GCF_013817365.1 Methylibium sp.
GAGGCCTCGGCAATCGACAGCCCCTCCACCTTCGTCAGCAGGATCGCCTGGCGTTGTGCCTCGGGCAGTTCATGGAGCAGCTTTTTCAGATCGCGCTGCGCTTCGCCATCCTCGTTCACCGCAACGAGGGCCGACTCGTTCACGTCGTCCAGCGTCTCGTGCAAGTCGTCGCGTCGCCCGCGTCGACGCCACAGATCGACCAGCTTGTGCCGGGCGATCGCCAGCACCCAGGCGCTGACGGGCAGCGACGGGTCGTAGGTGCCGCGCTGCAGGTGCAGCGCCAGCAGGGTTTCCTGCACCAAATCCTCCACTTCGTCCGGCAGACTCTGCATGCGGCGGCGAAGATAGCCGCGCAGCCGGGATGCGATCACGATCAAGGCCTGCCGATAAGCGGTCTCGTCGCCCGACTGGGCGCGTGTCCACAGCGGCTTCAGGCCGGACTCGAAGTCGTTGTGGTTGGCGCTATCGGTCATTTCGTCGGGGAGCCCGAGTTGGTTACATCGGTCCCGGTCGGCGCCGACGAAGAGGGCTGAAAAACCCTCGATCAAAGCGGAATTCTGCCCTGCCTGTAACCCGGGAGGCCACCGCGGCGACTACGCAGGGGACATGCCCGCCAACGCGCCACCGCTTCGACCGAACGGCCTGACGGGTCGATTCGGCGCCGCGCTTGCGCGCTTCCTGTCAGTGCGGCGCCATAGGTGCGGTACAGCGGCGCCGACCGACGTTCGGCAGTTGTCGGCGTGTCTGCGGCCGGCGGATGTGTTGCTGGTCGAAGGCGACACTCGTTTCTCGGTCGGCATCAAGTATCTGACCCAATCCACCTGGAGCCATGCCGCGCTGTACGTCGGCGACGCTCTGGCGCGGCGCCCGGATCGGGCCTTCTCCGAACTCGACCAGCCCTGCGTCGTCGAGGCCGACGTGGTCGACGGCGTGCGCGCCGTGGGCCTCGACAGCTTCGCCGGACTGCACGTGCGCATCTGCCGCCCGGTGGGCCTGACGCCTGCGGAGGTGCAGGAGGTGGTCGCCCACGTCATCGCGCGCCTCGGACACCGCTACGACCTGAAGAACATCGTCGACTTGGTGCGCTGGCTCGTGCCCACGCCACCCGTGCCGGTGCGCTGGCGGCGGCGGCTGATTTCCCTGGGCAGCGGCGACCCGACGCGCGCCATCTGCTCGGGCCTGGTCGCCGGGGCCTTTCAGGCGGTGCGCTACCCGGTGCTGCCGGTCATGACGCAGCGCCCGCGCGGCGACCCGATGTGCCCGGGCTGCGTTGACGAGATCCTGCACGTGCGTCACCACAGCCTCTTCGTGCCGCGCGACTTCGACGTCTCGCCGTACTTCGAGGTCATCAAGCCGACGCTGGCCTGCGGCTTCGACCACCACGCGCTGGCCTGGGCCGACCGGCCCGAAAGCCGCGCGCTCGCCGGCCCGGGTGCCTCGGACGCCGCGCGCAGCACCGTGACGAAGGAGACTGCCGAATGAAGCGCCGCCATCTTTTGCTTTCGGTCTCGGCGGGCCCGTGGGCCTTGCTGGCGGCAACGCACGCCAGCGCTCAGACGCTCAATGGTTTCGACCTGAGTGGCGCGCTGGTGCCGGCTGCGGCCATCGAACGTGGCGGCCCGCCGCGCGACGGCATCCCGGCCATCGACCGCCCACGCTTCGTGGCCGCGGCGCAGGCCGGCCTGCGCGAAGGCGACCGCGTGCTCGGCCTGGTGCGCAACGGCATCGCGCGGGCCTACCCGGTGCGCATCCTGAACTGGCACGAGATCGTCAACGACCGCCTTGGCGACGAAGCCGTCGCCGTCACCTACTGCCCGCTGTGCGGCACCGGCATGGCCTTCGAAGCGCGCGTGGCCGGCCGCGAGCTGGTATTCGGCGTGTCCGGCCTGCTCTACAACAGCGACGTGCTTCTTTACGACCGCGCGACCGATTCGCTGTGGTCGCAGATCCTCGCGCGTGCGGTCACCGGGCCGCTGACGGGCACGGCGCTCACACAGGTGCCGCTGACGCACACCAGCTGGGCCGACTGGCGCACACGCCATCCGCGCACCGAGGTGCTGTCCACCGACACCGGCCACGTGCGCGACTACGCGCGCGATCCCTACGAGGGCTACGACCGGGTGCCGCGCCTGATCTTCGACGTGCAGCACCGCGACGAGCGGCTGCCGCTGAAGGCCTGGGTGCTGGGCCTGCGCCTGAACGGCGCCGCCAAGGCCTACCCATTCGAGACGCTGGCGCAGCGCGCCGATGCACGCGGGCGGCTGTGGGACACGCTCGGTGGGCAACGTGTCGAGATCCGTTACGACAGAACGCACCGCAGCGCCGAGGCCTTCGACGCGAAAGGCCGGCCGCTGCCCGGCACGATGGCCTACTGGTTTGCATGGGTCGCCTTCCATCCCCGCACCGAACTTCTGAAGGACCGCTGAGCCATGCGCGAGATTCACACCGACGTCGCTGGCACCGCCGGCATGACCGACGATCGCGCGCCGCCCGAAATCGATCAAAACGATGTCACGGAATTGCCTGATCGGCGGACTAATACAGAACGGAGGCACTCATGAAGTTGCCGCCGCGGCGCCGGCCACACCCTGGTCGGCGGATTGCACCGATCAGGAGATTCTCATGACCACCGTTCGAAGCATCATCACCATAGCCGCTCTTGCCGTCGCCGGCGGCGCATTCGCGCAGACGCTGACGCGCGATGAAGTGAAGGCCGAATACCAACGCGCCGTGAAAGCCGGTGAACTCGACCACGGGGGCCATGAATCGGGACTGTGGACTCGCAGCCTCGAGCGCTCGCAGGGACTGACGCGGGACCAGGTTCGAGCCGAGTACCTGCGCGCCCTCAATGCAGGCGAGTTGGACCAAGCGGGTTTCGAGTCCTCCACGTGGACGACCCGCCGCGACGTTCGTCCCGGCTTGACTCGGACCGAGGTGCAGGCCGAGCACCGGCGCGCCCAGCAAGCGGGAGAGCTGACCCTCCATCACTTCGAGGGGACGCAGTGGCATGTACCGTTCAGCAATGGCGTCGGCGAGGCTGCGAGGCTGCAAGGATCCGCGCTGGCGCCGGCGGCTACTGGTAGCCGGTGACGTATCGGCGTGCGGTCGTCAACGGGCCCATCGGCTAAAGCCGATGGGCGGCTTTCAGGGATGCGCCGGACGCTTCCCTGTCGCCGCGTGCAGTGCGTATCCGCCCCTGCCCGCGGCAGGGCGTCACAAGCGCATGCGACTAGTGGGCCGTAACGATTGAATCGGGAGTAATTCGCCGTGTTGGATCGAAGTACTTCCACTTCACGGGCTTGGGTTGTTCGTTGTACTTGCGGATGTAGCGCATGAGCTTTCTCTTCAAGTCAG
>NZ_JACDCU010000429.1 GCF_013817365.1 Methylibium sp.
ATGGCCGGTCGACCATGGCGACAACCTCGGCGCCCGCGGTGTCTGGGGCAAGTCGACGATGTTCGAGGAAGCGGCAGCGATGCCGTTGATCGTCGCCGGTAGGAGCCGTATGCCCGAATCGGGCCCGTACGGATCTGTGCGGGGGGTGTCCGGTAACGGGCATCTCTACCGCGATCAACACCCACCCACGTAAGGTGTGCACATGGATAAGACGACGCAGTACTGCCAACTCCAGCCCGAGGATCGCATGACGTTGGCCAGCATGAGGCAGCAGGGGTTCAGCGCCCGGGCCATGGCCGGGCGCTGAGCGGCAGTCAGCGAGGCTTCACTTCAGCAAAACTTTTTGCCTGCATGGCGTCTCTCTCGTTCGTCCAACAAGTTTCGCGCTGTCAGGAGTGGCGTGCCTTTGCCGAGGCGCTTGGCCCCTTGAGCGTCAACCAGGCTGACATCACCGCGAGCCAGTCGCGCAGGTAGTCGAACGCGGCGATTTCCCTGGGGATGATATCGAGCGCCTTCGCCAAGCGGGGCAGCGACGCATTGAAGTTCCGGTATCGCGTCCAGATGGCCGCCCCGCCCCGCGTCTTCTCGCCGTGCGGCGCCTTGGTGGACAGAAACCCGCGCACCGCCGCAACGACCTTCTCTGGGTCGTTGTCGTGCGTCTTCGGGTCCTGCCCGGCGAGGTCGCTCAACGTCTGCTTGTCCTGGTACGGCACCGCGGCCATCAGCATGAAGTCTCTTTGCGGTGTGCCGGGCGGCCGGAAGCCGAATCGAATCGCTGCCATCGCCAACCCGCACTCGAACGGCATGTTGAAGCGCGGCAGCTTCGACTTGGCAGATGTTTCGACCCGAGAGATGTCGTGAATCGAGTAGCAGGACTCGCGAATGATGCGCAGTATCTTGTCGATGCGCATCTCGTTTGAGCCGGTGTCTTCAGCGGCCAAGCGCGCAATGAAACCGCAGTCGTGGATGGCAAAGAGCATCGCGTGCAGCAGCGGCAAGTAGTCCGTGTCGAACGGGCAGTTGACGAAAACGCAGCGCTCGAACGGCGGCGCGACCTTCGTCGGCGTATGAAGAGCGCCCGCTCTCACTCGAGGGCGACTAAGGCTTCAGCAATCTGCTGTTCGGTCACGTGCTTCGGCCGCATCACGGAGCCGAACACCTTGTAGCCACCAACCTGCGACACGCGGACGGTGACCCCCACCCTCGCTTGGGCAGGAGCCTTCTTGGCTGCAGGCTTGGCCCGCACCAGAGACGCGTGCTTGGCAGGCGCCTTCTTTGCGGCCGGAGGTTTCCTGTACATGCCTTCAGTTTAGCCCGCTGGGGCTACTTCCGCTCGCTGGTCCGCGCCGGCGCAGACAGCGACACCGCGCAGCGCGTTCACGATCTGGTGACGGGCCACGCAGCACGACGCGCCGGCCGCGCTGGGGTCGACTCCCGACGCACGGCTGCTCGTCGACATCGACCTGTCCATCCTCGGCAGTCCCGCCGAGCGCTTCGAGCGCTACGACCAGGACGTGCGCAAGGAGTACGCGTGGGTGCCGGGCTTCCGTTACCAGGAAGCGCGCGCCCAAGTCCTACAGAGCTTCCTCGATCGGCCGCAGTTTTATCACGGTGACGCGGCCGTAGCCTTGCTCGGAGTTCAGGCCCGTATCAACCTGGCAGCCGCGTTGTCGCGGCTCGCGCAATGAATGCCCGCGACGTCAAGGCGCTGCCGGCGCTGGCCAGAAGGGCGAGCGCCCAGCGCAGGGCGCTCTGGCGCCGTTGTTCGGCACGTCAGTCACCACGACTCGCAGCCCCACCCCGGCCAGCGCCGCGCGACAACGCAGGTTGCTCGTCGGCCACTTCGCCTTCATGCGTTCGGTGGTCCAGGCCTCGACCCCCGCGACAACTCGGGCGCTACTTCCGCGCCGAAGGCCAGGCTACCGATCAGCGCACCTTCCGCGCCACCATCGCCTGAATCCGCGACGAGTTCGCCGCTGCCGCGAAACGCCAGGACCGCTTCCGCAGGATTGGCGCTAGACTTGCATCCATAGTCTCATCCCATAGACACATTAGGTGTTACCCCCATGAATTCCTCCGAAACGACCATCGGTGCCGGCGAATTCAAGAGCACCTGTCTGAAGTTGCTCGACGAGGTCGCGCACAACCGCATCCCACTGGTCATCACCAAGCACGGCAAGCCCGTGGCCAAGCTGGTGCCGATGCCGCCAGGCACGCAACTGTTCGGTGCGCTGGCCGGCAGCGTCTTGGATGAGGCCGACATCCAGTCACCCATCGACATGGAGTGGGACGCCGCGCGATGACGGTAGAAGACCTCAGCTCTGTCGTGCTGGACACTCACGCACTGGTCTGGCTGATGCAGGGCAGTGAGCGCGTCGGCCCGCGGTCGCGCGAGTTGATAGCAGCGGCAACCGAAGCCGACGCGGTCTTCGTGGCGGCCATCTCAGCCTGGGAAATTGCGATGCTGGTGGCCAAGGGCCGCCTTGCGCTGGATCGCGATGTGGGGACGTGGCTGGATGCGGCCCTGCGCCTGCAGGGTTTGCGCTTGGCAGCGCTCGATCCGCTGGTGGCCGTGGACTCCACCCGTTTGCCCGGTGACGTTCATGGTGACCCGGCCGACCGCCTGATCGTCGCGACCGCGCGCCGTCACGCCGCCGTGCTGATCACCGACGACCGGCAGATCCTCCAGTACGGCGCCGCCGGGCATGTCAAAGCACATCGAGCCGGCGCCTGAACGAGACAGGCCCAGCCGGCCGAGGCTGCGCCGGCACAGCCGCCGGTACAGCGCAGGCTGCGCCTGATGTTGGTCGACGACAACGTCGACGCGGTGCAGAGCATGGCCGCGCTGCTCGAGATCGAGGGCCACGAGGTGCAGGTCGCGCACGACGGCAGCACGGCACTGGCGCAACTCGGCAACGCGCCGATCGACGCCTTCCTGCTCGACATCGGGCTACCCGGCATGGACGGCTTCGAACTGGCGCGCCAGCTGCGCGAGCGGCCGCAGAGCCGCAGCGCGTTGCTGATCGCCGTCACCGGCTACTGTCAGGCGGCAGACAGGGCCCGCTCGGTGAGCGCCGGCTTCGACCAGCACCTGGTGAAGCCCGTCGATTTCGCAGTATTGCGCACCGCGCTGGCGCCGCTCTCGGCGCCCTAAAAGCGCGTCGCGATCACACCCGCTTCACCTCCGCGGCAGGCCACAGGCGCGCAGCCACCCGGCGATCTGCCACTTCAGCGCCGCCGCGGCGCGGCGCCGTTGCGGAGCTCCCACGCCGAACGGCCATTCATCACGCCGCGCAGGGTCTGACAGCAGTGCGGTCAAGGCACCGCGCGGCGTTGCTGCACACAATCACGTTC
>NZ_JACDCU010000430.1 GCF_013817365.1 Methylibium sp.
CACCACGCCCGACACCGGCCGCGTGTGCCTCGCCGGCCGCACGCTCTTCGATCACCGCTCGCGCATCGACATGCCGCCGCAGCAGCGCGCTGTGGCCTACATGTTCCAGGACTACGCCTTGTTTCCTCACCTGACGGTGCGGCAGAACATCGCTTTCGCGCTGCACCGGGGGCCCTTCAATCCAGGGCGAGACGTGCGGCACGCAGCCGTGCAGCGTTGGCTCGATGCCCTGGGCCTCGGCCCGGCGGCGCAGCACTATCCCGAGCAGTTGTCGGGCGGCCAGCGCCAGCGCACGGCGCTCGCGCGCGCGCTGGTGGCCGAGCCGCGCGCGCTGCTGCTCGACGAGCCGTTCGCCGCACTCGACCGTGCCTTGCGCGCCCGCCTGCGCGATGAACTCCGTGCGCTGCAGGCGCAGCTCGACATCCCCCTGCTGCTGATCACGCACGACGAAGACGACCTGCGGCTCTTCGGCGACGAGGTCCTGCACATCGCCGAGGGGCGCTTGATCGGCGAAGTCGGGCACGATGCATTGCCCTGTCTTCCCTGATCTTCAGGAGCGCCGATGGCTGGCCCGCGCAGCAAGAAGAACGAAGCGATCGAACTGGCCGGCGCGCTGTGGATGACGGTCGGCGGCGAGAACCTCGGTGGCCGGGGCCGCGTGGGTTTGCTGCGGGCCATTGCCGAAACCGGCTCGATCACCCACGCCGCGAAGGCCTTCGGCATCAGCTACAAGGCCGCCTGGGACGCCATCGACACCATGAACAATGTGTCGGGCCAGGCGCTGGTCGAGCGCAGCGCCGGCGGGCGCGGCGGCGGCTCGACCAAGCTGACGCCGCGCGGCCAACAGCTCGCCGAGCGTTTTGCGCAGATCGACGCCGCGCACCGGCGCTTCGTGCAAAGGCTCAGCGACGAAGCCATCGACTTGGCCACTGACCTCGACCTCCTGAGGCTGCTGAACATGAAGACCAGTGCGCGCAACCAGTTCAGCGGCACCGTCAGCGCGGTCAAGACCGGCGCGGTCAACGACGAGATCGAACTCACGCTGGCCGGCGGCGCGCGCATCGTCGCCATCGTGACGCGCGAAAGCACCGAGTCGCTGGCACTCAAGCCCGGCGCAGGCGCGTTCGCGTTGATCAAGGCGTCGTCGGTGATCGTCGCCACCGACATCGACGGCGCCAGGTTGTCGGCGCGCAACCAGCTGCCCGGCACGGTGTCGCGCGTCACGCCGGGCGCGGTGAACGACGAGGTGGTGATCGAGCTGGACGCCGGGGGCAGCATCGCCGCCGTCCTCACTCGTTCCAGCGCGCAGACGCTCGGGCTGGCACAGGGTTCGCGCGCTACCGCGATCTTCAAGGCTTCGAGCGTGATCCTCGGGGCGATGGTCTGAGCGCAGCAGCCGACGCGGCGCCGCAGTGAACTCCCCGCGGCCGCTATGGCATTCCCTGACCCTGCCGAGTAAGGCCGAAGTCAGAATCCTGCAACTTCTGTTGGAGCAGCCCATGGACTCTGTTTGGCTCAGGCACTACCCCGACGGGGTGCCGGCGACGATCGATCCAGACCAGTACGTCTCGCTCGTGGCGCTGCTCGAAGAGAGCTTCCAGAAGTTCAAGGACCGGCCGGCCTTTCACTTCATGGGCAAGACCTTCGGCTTCGGCGAGATCGACGAGATGTCGCGCGCCTTCGCGGCCTACCTGCAGGGCCTGGGCCTGGCCAAGGGCGACCGCGTGGCGGTGATGATGCCCAACGTGCCGCAGTACCCGGTGGCGGTGGCGGGCATCCTGCGCGCCGGGTTCGTGCTGGTCAACGTCAACCCGCTGTACACGCCGCGCGAGCTGGAGCACCAGCTCAAGGACTCCGGCGCGAAGGCGATCGTCATCGTCGAGAACTTCGCGGGCACCTTGCAGGCCTGCCTGAACGCGGTGCCCACCAAGCAGGTGATCCTCGCCTCGATGGGCGACCTGCTCGGTGTCAAGGGCGTGCTCGTCAACTACGTGGTGCGCAAGGTCAAGAAGATGGTGCCGGCCTTCTCCTTGCCCGGCGCGGTGCGCTTTCCCGCCGCATTGGCCCAGGGCCGGCGCAGCAGCTTCACGGCGCCTGCCCTCAAACGGGACGACATCGCCGTGCTGCAGTACACCGGCGGCACCACCGGCGTGAGCAAGGGCGCGGTGCTCACGCACCGCAACGTCATCGCCAACGTGCTGCAGTCCGAGGCGTGGAATGCGCCGGCGCTTAAGGACCTGGCGCCGGGCCAGTACCCCGTGACGATCTGCGCCTTGCCGCTCTATCACATCTTCGCCTTCACGGTGAACATGATGCTGTCGATGCGCACGGGCGGCGCCAACGTGCTCATCCCCAACCCGCGCGACCTGCCGGCGGTGTTCAAGGAGATCGGCAAGCACAAGTTCCAGAGCTTCCCGGCCGTCAACACGTTGTTCACGGCCATGGCCAACCACCCGCAGTTCGACACGGTGGACTGGTCGCACCTGCGGCTCAGCGTGGGCGGCGGCATGGCGGTCACGAGCGGCACCGCCAAGCTCTGGCTCGAGAAGACGGGCAGCCCGATCATCGAAGGCTACGGCCTGTCGGAGACCGCGCCTTCGGCCACCTGCAACCCGGTCACGAGCAAGACCTTCAGCGGCGCGATCGGCGTGCCGATTCCCTCGACCGAGGTCAAGCTGATCGACGACGACGGCAACGAAGTGCCGCTCGGCCAGCCGGGCGAGATCGCCATCCGCGGCCCACAGGTCATGGCCGGCTACTGGCAGCGCCCCGACGAGACGGCCAAGGTGATGACGCCCGACGGCTTTTTCCGCAGCGGCGACATCGGCACGGTGGACAACGGCGGCTATTTCAAGATCGTCGACCGCAAGAAGGACATGGTGCTGGTCAGCGGCTTCAACGTCTACCCGAACGAGGTGGAAGACGTGGTCGGGCAGATGCCCGGCGTGCTCGAGTGCGCCGTGGTCGGCGTGCCCGACGAGAAGTCGGGCGAGGCCGTCAAGCTGGTGGTCGTGCGCAAGGATCCCGCCGTGAACGAGGCCGATGTGCGCAGCTATTGCGAGACCCACCTCACCGGCTACAAGCGGCCCAAGGTCATCGAGTTCCGCACCGACCTGCCGAAGACGCCGGTGGGCAAGATCCTGCGACGCGAGCTGCGCGCCAAGAGCTGAGTCCGCGCTGTCGGCAAGGCCGAAGGCCGATGGGGCACCATCGGGCTTCGTTCCCACTGAAGGGCCCGGATGACTTTAGCGCTCATGGCCGCGATGGCCGAGGAACTGGAGCCGCTGCGCGCAGCACTCGAAGACCCGCAGGTCCAGCACCACGCGGGCCGCGAGTTCCACACCGGCCGGCT
>NZ_JACDCU010000431.1 GCF_013817365.1 Methylibium sp.
GCCCCGTCGCCGCGTGCACCGCGTTCGCCGCGCTCGCTACGGCGCAGGGGCGCTTCGCCGGCGGTAGACGGCGGCCGCACGACCATGCGCCGGTCATCGGCGCCGCCGGCATCGCGGTCTCGCGGCCCGCGGCGCCACTCGGTGCCTGGCGGCTCGTCGTTGCGCTCGCGGGCGAACGCGCCACCGCCGCCGCCGTCGCGCCGGGATGATTCGGCTCGCTCACGCCGCGGGGGCGCCGGTAGCCGAAGCACGGGGGAAACCGGCCCGCCGACCGCCGCATTGCTGCCCAGTCGGGGCAGCACGGTCGGCAGGCGCACGCCGGGGGCCATCGGCGCGAGTTGCGCAATCTGCCCGGCGTCGAGCCGCAGGCGCTCGCTACCCACCGGGCGAGAGCCGCGGAAGTCGTCGGCACGCACGACGGTCAGGGCGTCGGCCTGCTTCGCATATCGATAGCCGGGGATCGGCTGGCGCGTCATGCGGCGGTCGTCGCGAGCGCCCCGGTCGCCATGGCCGTCGCGGTCATGGCGCCAGTCGCCGTCATGCCGCCGCTTGCCGTCCCGATGGTCCCGGTGCTTGTGGCGCCAGTTCACGTGGTCCCAGTAACGCTGCGAATAGCGGAAGGGCGGGTGGTAGATCTCGTGCGGCCCGAGCGGGAACCAGCCGACAGGCGAGCCGATGCCGATCGAAACGCTCACGCCGTTCGAATAGCCGCCCACATAGCCGACCAGCGCCGGCGACCACACCGGCCGCGCCACGATCGGCCCCGGCACCCAGCCCCAGCGGCTGTCGATCATGGCCCAGCGGCCGTAGTGAAAGGGCGCGAAACCCCAGGGAGCGTCGTCGACCCAGGTCCAGCCCCAGGGATGGACGTGGGCCCAGTGGCCGTAGCGGTAGGGTGCCCAGCCGGAGCGCACGCTGCGCGGGTACCAGACGGGGCCGTACTCGTCGGTCACGTTCCAGCGGCCGTGCTCGTCGAGCGCCTCGATGCCGGTGGTCTCGGGCGAGACGTAGCGAGCCGCGGTGAATGCGTCTTGCTGGCCGTCGCGCGCCTCGGCCCAGGCGTCGAAGTCGTCGCGCTCGCCCATGGCGTGCAGTTGCACGCTCTGGCCGCCGTCCTCGACCCGGCTTTCCTGGCCCGCCTCGAGGTTGTAGGTGTTGGTCGGCGTCACCACCCGCAGTTCGCCGGCGAGGGCGCGCAGCGTATAGGCGCGAAGGTCGGGGTCGTAGCCGACGCGGTAGTCGCCGGGGCCCTGGGCTTCGGCGCGCACGGCGTCTGCGGACAGGCTGAACGCATCGCCCGTCGGCAGGCTGCGCAAGCGCACGCGCACGGTGCCCTGGGCCACGTCGATCGCGATGGCGTGGTCGTCGAGTTGAGAGAACACCGCCTGGGTGTCGGCGCCGAGCCGCACGGAGGTCGAGCCGATGCGCACCTCGGCCTGGCTGCCCGGCGGCGACCGAAGCGCCGTCTGTCCGGTGACGGGCTGGTTGATTTGCGCCCGCTCCCAGGCCTCACCGGCCTGACGCGAGATCTCGACCGCACCTACCAGTGCGCTGATGCGCCCGACGCGGCCGGGCGGGTCGGCCACCGCAACGTCTTGCTCCTGCGCCCATGCGGGCATCGTGGCCGCCAGCAGCACAGCGCACAGCGCGGCCAGGGCGGCCACCGCGACGGTCCATTTCGGGGTCTTGTTCATGCGTTTACCTCGCGTCGCTTGTCACGACGACAGAGCTATAACGCATCAGACCGCATTGGGTGGCAAAGCGTGCCACGTGACCCTTGCAAAGAAATGCAAATGCGCCGCGCGAGCGGCAAGGATCAAGGCTCGGATGCCGCCGGGAGACGGTGCAGGCGCCCTCAGGGCGCGGCCCCCGACCACCGGGCCTCACCGGCCGGACACCGCCGCCTCACATCACCGCGGCAATGGCCTTGGCGACAGCGTCGAGGTTGCCGTGGTTGAGCGCTGCCACGCAGATGCGCCCGGAATCGAGGCCGTAGATGCCGAATTCACTGCGCAACCGCTGCATCTGCGGCGTGCTCAGGCCCGAATAACTGAACATGCCCTGCTGCTCGGTGATGTAGGCGAGGTCGCTGCGCACGCCGGCGGCCTGCAGCTTTTCGACCAGCGCCACGCGCATCGCCTTGATGCGCACGCGCATGCCGGCCAGTTCTTCTTCCCATTGCGCGCGCAGCGCCGGCGTCGTGAGCACGGCCGCGACGATCGACGCGCCGTGGGTGGGCGGGTTGGAATAGTTGGTGCGGATGAGGGTCTTGAGCTGGCTCAGCACGCGCCCGGCTTCGTCCTTGCTGGCGCACACGACGCTGAGCGCACCGACGCGCTCACCGTAGAGCGAGAAGCTCTTGCTGCAGCTGGTGGAGACGAAGAAATCGAGACCGGAGGCCAGAAACTGCTGAATCACGGCGCCGTCCTCGGCGATGCCTTCGCCGAAACCCTGATAGGCCAGATCGAGGAAGGGCACCAGGTCGCGCGCCTTGACCGCGTCGATCACCTGCTGCCACTGCGAAGGGCCCAGGTCGTAGCCGGTCGGGTTGTGGCAGCAGGCGTGAAGCACCACGATCGTGCCGGCCGGCGCGGCGTTCAGTCCGCTCAGCATGCCTTCGAAGTCGATGCCGCGCCTGGCGGCGTCGTAGTACGGATAGGTGTCGACCGCAAAGCCCGCGTTGTTGAAGAGCGCGCGGTGGTTCTCCCAGCTCGGGTCGCTGATCAGGACCTTCGCTTCGGGGCGCAGCTTCTTGAGGAAGTCAGCGCCGACCTTCAGGCCCCCCGTGCCGCCCAGGCCCTGAATGGTGGCGATGCGGCCGCTGGCCACGGCCTCGTTGCCGAAGACCAGTCCCTGCACGGCCTTGTCGTAGGCGGCGATCCCGTCGATCGGCAAATAGCCGTGCGGCTTGGGGGCGGCGGCAATCTGCGCTTCGGCTGCCGCCACGCAACCCAGCAGCGGCAGCTTGCCGTTCTCGTCGAAATACACGCCGATGCCCAGATTGACCTTGGCCGGGTTCGGATCGGCGTTGTACTGCTCGTTGAGGCCCAGGATCGGGTCGCGGGGGGCCATTTCAACAGCGGAAAAGAGGGCGGACATGGCAGGCTCGGCAGGTTGCGGTGGGGGGTGGTGACAGGGGCTTGACGATTCCGCTACGCTGACGGATTGCCTTGCTCCGGGACAACCCGAATTCTAGTCACCATGACTGTTCCCACCGACGTGCTGAGCCTCGCACCCGAGGCCCTCGAGCCATTGCCGAGCGGCGAGTTCATCGGCTTTCCGGACTCGCCCTTCCAGCTCTACATGCCCTATCCGCCGGCCGGCGACCAGCCGGAGGCGATCACGAA
>NZ_JACDCU010000087.1 GCF_013817365.1 Methylibium sp.
GGGTAGCCCGATGTCGAGCAGGAAGGCGTCGATCGGCGCGTTGCCGAGTTGCGCCAGCGCCGTGCTGCCGTCGTGCGCGACCTGCACCTCGTGGCCCTCGCGCCGTTGTCCTGCACGACGATGCGGGCCACCTCGGCGTCGGAAAGGCCAGAAAAGACCGCCGATCCGGACGTGTGCACGAACCTAAAAGAAAACTTGGCCCATTGGGCACTACGATGCCCGAATGCACCCTTCTTCATTGGCGTCCTTGTACCCGACTTCTACGGAGCCGAACCGCATGATCCTCAGTACCTTCATCCGGGAAAGCCACGACGCGATCGTTGCGGAGTGGGAGTCGTTCGCCAGGACGCTGCCGATGGCACGGACCATGTCCGACGTTGGCTTGCGAGACCATTGCAGGGAAATGCTGCTGGTCGTCGTGGCCGACATGCAAACGCGCCAGACAGAGGGCGAGCGAGCCACCAAATCGACGGGCGATGCGCCTCCCAATACCGGAGCGGACACGGCCGCCACGCTGCATGGCACCTTGCGGCAGCTCGCCGGCTTTGATTTGGTGCAGTTGGTCGCCGAGTTCCGGGCGCTGCGAGCCAGCGTCCTGGCACTGTGGAAGCGCCACCGGGCCGCCGGCGTCGATGCCCCGGTAGGTGCGGCGGAGATCGAAGAAATCATGCGGTTCAACGAGGCGATCGATCAGGCCCTTGCGGAGTCGGTCGGCAGCTACGCCGAAGCGGTGATGACGTCACGCGACATGTTCCTGGCCGTGCTCGGACACGACCTGCGCAGTCCGCTGCAGGCCGTCAGCATGTCGGGGCAGCTTCTTCTCAAGCCAAACCTTTCGGAGAAGGCAGTCCGCGATGCGGGATATCGCATTCAGCGCGCGTCGACGGCCATGAGCCAGCTGATCAGCGACCTGCTCGAGTTCACGCGAACCCGCCTGGGTTCCGGCATCCCGCTCGAGCGAAGGACGTGCGACCTGGGCCAGGTCTGTGCCGAGGCGCTCGAAATCATCCGCGCCGGCAACCCGGAGCACGGCTTCGAGGAAGACATCGCGGTTGATCTGCTGATGTCGGGCGATGCACCACGGCTGCAGCAGGCACTGGGAAATCTGCTCAGCAATGCCGTTCAGCACGGTGATCCGGGTAAGCCCATTTCCCTGACGGCACGGGCTGCGGACGACGACATCGAGGTGCGCGTAGCAAACTTCGGGCATCCCATCCCCGCTGCAGCGTTGCAGTCAATCTTCGAGCCGATGGTTCGTGTGCCGACCGCAGGCAAGGAAGTGCACGAGGATTCGAAGACCAGCCTGGGGCTGGGTCTTTTTATCGTCCATGAGATCGTGACCCGCCATGGCGGCTCGGTCGCCGTCCAATCGTCGGAGGAAGCCGGAACGGCGTTCACGATTCGCCTACCACGGGCAGACGGCACTCCAATGAAGGAACGTCTGAAAACATACACGAGGCACCCGGCGTCGTTTTACTGATTGAAGGCGTTCGGCCAGATGTTCGCGGCCTGATCAGCGGATGGCGTGCCTTGTGACGATGGCAACGCCGAACTTCAGCGCTCGATCAGTACGCTTCGGGGATGGGGGCGATGATCTTTAGTTCGCCGCCGATCTTCAAGCAGTGTCGTGGTCCAGGCGAAGCGCCAGAAAGCCCCCAGTCGTCACCGACAGTCGATGCGAAGGCGCATATTTACAGCTGCGCCAGTAAGCCGCCCTCAGTATCAGCGGGGTGACGTCCTGCCGAGCAGCCTTGCAAAGGCCCGCCGGCATCCGTCGCGCGCTCACTGCACAATTATGTGGACGGTGTGCGGAGCTCCACGGAGGGCATCAGTTCACCCCCTAGACCCCGGCATTGCGCTCATTGGCCATAGATACTTTGTCCCTTGCCAACGGGAGCTTTCAATGGCCGCATCAGCAACGAACGAATTACCCATCCAAGGCGCCGAGCCACAGCCGGAGACCAAGAAGGTCACGGCGCTCAACTACGATGCAGAGGCGGTGTCGCGCCTCGTTCGCCGAGGCATCCTCGAGCCAGCGCACGAAGGTCCACCGCAGTTCGAGTTGACGATGCCGTACGTGAGACACCTGTCAGGCGTGGACAGTACGCCCGAATCCTCGAGGCCTGAGTAGAGGAGCTCGGACTTGACCCGGCCGACTACGGCACGCACTCGATGAGGCGAAACAAAGCGACGCTGATCTATCGGCGCACAAAGGACCTGCGGGCCGTGCAGTTGCTGCTTGGCCATTCCAAACTCGACTATCTCCCGCAGCCGACTATGGCCCGCTGCGCAGCCGGCCTCCAATGAGCCGGCGTGCGCGGTGCTGGACATAGGCCGAACGTCTACAGCCCCTTCAGGAACGCCAGTAGCTTGTCGTCGGGTCGGTAGCGGCCAGGCCTGCCGGTGGGAGGCGTAGTCTTATCGAGGACCGTCTGCTTCAGCTCCAGATCGGCATCCAGGTAGGAGCTGGGTCGTCTCGATGGACTCATGTCCCAACCACAGCGAGATCGCGATCTGCTCCGCGCCCTCTTGCAGCAGGTCCATCGCGGTCGTATGCCGCAGCACGTGCGGGCTGACGCGCTTGTGCTTCAGCGACGGGCAAACGTCGCTGGCCACAGCCACATGCTTGGCCACCAGGTATTGCACGCGCCGTGCGAGCTCAACCGGCCGCCGCGCGCATTGGGGAACAGCGGCTGGCTTGCCACCAGAGGCGGCTCTCCGTCGGCGACAGAGCCGACAGCATGAAAGAGGGAACTCCGGAAGTGGGGTGCAAAGTCACAGCCCACACGACGGTGAACCCCAGTACCCTAGGACCCGGACAACGCCACGGCGTTACCGTCGAGCATGATCGACTTGACCCCGCTCGGCATCCCCATCACACGTGCCCTCGTCGCGCCCGCGCCGGCAGACGCCGCGAACGAAGACGGCGCCCAGCCCGAGCTGGCCATCCGCCGCCTGCCTGCGCGGTTTCAGCTGCACATGCCGGTGGACGTGCGCGGTGTGTCGCTGTCGGTATTGACGGTGATCGCGGTGGTGTACGCGCTGCACGCCGCCAGCGCAGTCTTCGTCCCCCTCTTGCTGGGCATCATGGTCTGCTATGCCCTGAGCCCAGTGGTCGACTGGATGGAGCGCCGGCGGCTGCCGCGTGCCATCGGCGCCGGGCTGCTGATCGTCAGCCTGGGTGGGCTGGGCGGCACAACGCTTTGGGCCGTCAGCGATGACGCCAGCGCGCTGATCGCGTCCTTGCCCGCCACCACGCAGAAGCTTCGTCAGGTCGTGCGCCAACAGCGCGGTGCCGAAGAGTCCACGATGGATAAGGTACAGCGCGCCGCGACGCAACTGGAACAGGCTGCAGAGGAAGGCGCCTCGTCACGGCAGTCGCCGATTCGCGGCGTGACCCGCGTCAGCATCGAGCGCGCGCGCTTCGATATCCAGGACTACCTCTGGTCGAGCACGCTGGGCGCCGCCGCATCGGTGGGCCAGGCGGTGGGGGTGGTGTTCATTGCCTTTTTCTTGCTTGCCTCGGGCAGCAGCTTCCGCCGCAAGCTGGTGAAGATCGCCGGGCCTACCTTCGCGCAAAAGCGCATCACGGTCCAGGTGCTCGACGAGATCACCGAACAGATCCACCGCTACCTACTCGTGCAGATTTTCGTCAGCGTGCTGGTCGGGTTCGTCATCGGCGGCGTCTACATGGCCATTGGTCTAGAGCATGCAGCGGCCTGGGCGGTGGCAGCCTTCGTACTGAACTTCGTGCCCTACCTGGGCACGGTGGTACTCGTGGCTGGATCCGGCCTGGTGGCATTCGTGCAGTTCGGCAACTTCGACCAGGCGCTGCTGGTGGCAGTCGCAGGCCTGCTGATCCACGCGGTCTCGGGCAACCTCTTGACACCTTGGCTGACCAGCCGCACCAGCCGCATCAACGCGGTGACGGTCTTTGTCGGTGTGCTCGCATTCGGCGCGCTGTGGGGCGTTTGGGGCCTGTTGCTGGGCGTGCCGATCCTGACCTCCGTGAAAGCAGTCTGCGACCGCGTGGAAGAGCTCAAGCCGATCGGAGAGTTGATGGGGGCATGAGGACACAGCTGAATCGGGAGGCTCGGACAGGGGTTGGCCCTGACCCGTTCAACGGACGACGCCGCAATCTCTCGCTGGTCTGCTGAGCGCGGGCCCGCGACCGATGTGTATCTGGCTCACTGGCGAGGTGATTCCAGGTCCGGCGTTGTTGGGCCTTCAGCCAGGCCGATTGGCGAGCGTCGTAACGGTCAAGCATCATCACCTTGTCCCAGACTTTGACGAAGTCCTTGACGAAGCGCGTGCCCATCGCTGCCCGCATAAACCTCGGCCACCGCGCGCAGCTGCTGTTCGAGCCGAACACCAGATCGCAGCGGGTCGCCTCGAAACGCTGCTCCCCGGTTGCGCGATCGACGATCGAGAAGGCCATCGCCTTGTCATCCAACTTTTTCCACTCGTGGTCGACGCTGGTCAGCACCCGGAAGCAGTCGTTGGACAGAACGCCGACGCGGTCGGTAAGAACGCCACTGGCCGATCCATCATGGTTCGCTGCCATCACGCGCAGGCCGCCGACCAGTGCAACCCAGTCGGGCGCGGTCAGGGTCAGCAGACGCGCACTGTCAAGGAAGATCTCTTCCGGTGCGACATCCGGAGCGATCTTCACGAACGGGTCGTCGATGTAATTGCGGAACTCGTCGACGACAGGCTTCAACCCGTTGGACATCTCGATGTCGGTGAGCTGTTGCGTACAGCGCCTGCCCGGCGTGAGTCTGGGGTTGGCCTCGAAGGCTTTAGGAAGTCCACATCGATTTTGAGAGTATGAGAGTTCGGCTTCTCAAAGTTGAGCGTGAGTGTCCGTCGCAGGAAAGAGCGGTTCCGCACGGTTTTGAGATCCTTGGGCAAGGATTTCAACCCTTTGGCATTCGTTGCAGTCTCCGACGCATCTCAGCGCGGTACCCTGACAACTTAGGAGATCCGCAATGAAACATATTCTGCTTGCTGCTGCGCTGTCCCTGGCGGCGCCGGCGTTCGCCGCCGATGTCGGCGTTTCCGTCGAGATCAGCCAACCCGGCGTCTACGGCCGCGTCGACATCGGGCGCTACCCGCAACCGCAGGTCATTGTTGCGCAGCCGATTTTCGTGCAGCGCCCGACGGTAGTCGTGCAACGTCCTGATCCGGTCTATCTCTGGGTGCCGCCCGGCCACCGCAAGAACTGGAAGAAGCACTGCCGCGACTACAGCGCTTGCGGCGTACCGGTGTACTTCGTCAAGGACGACTGGTACGACAGCAATGTCCGGCGCGCCGACTTTCGCGATCACCGCAGGGACGATCGCCGCGAGGATCGATTCAGCGACCGTGGATACGGCAAGGACAAGGAGAAGAAGGGCAAAGGCAAGGACAAGCACGACTGATCCCCACCGGCGCGCTACGCGCATCGCACTCACGGGAGCGCATGCAACGCCGTCGGAGTCCACGCGAGTGCGCGATGCGGCCTGCCCGCCCGAAGGATTCGACCACTTTGGCGTGAGAGCCGAAGGCAAGCCAGCGCTCGATTCCCAGCCCCGTTCGCCGATCTCACCTGGGTCCCACATGACGGTTCCTCCCGATGCTCGCAAGGCCTCCCGCCCACAGGACAGGGACGGTTGCGCGGCGCTGGCCAAAGCGGCCACCGGCATCGCCGGTTTCGACGACATCACAGGCGGCGGCCTGCCCGCGGGTCGAACCACCCTGCTGGTGGGCGGGCCGGGCTCGGGCAAGAGCATCTTCGCGATGCAGTGCCTCGTGCATGGCGCGAGGCACTGCCAGCAGCCGGGCATCTTTGTCGCGTTCGAGGAGACGCCTGCACGCATTGCAGTCAATCTCCAGGGCTTTGGCTGGCAGCTGGATGCGCTGCAACCCAAGCATCTGGCCTTCGTCGATGCGCAACCGGCACCGGACCTGGTTCAGTCGGGCACCTTCGACCTGAGCGGCATGCTGGCGGCACTGGAAGCCCAAGCGCGCTTCATCGGCGCCAAGCGCATCGTCTTCGACGCGCTGGACATCATGCTCGCCTTGCTGCCCGACGCGGCCGCCCGGCGGCGCGAGGTGTACCGGCTGCACGACTGGTTAAACAGCTTCGGTCTCACCGCGCTGATCACCGCGAAGGCCGACTTCGATTCGACGCACGGCATCGGGCAACAGTCCTTCGGCTTCATGCAATTCATGGTCGATTGCGCCGTGGTGCTCAACCACAGCGTTGCCTTGGGCGTGTCGCAACGCAACCTGCGGGTGCAGAAGTACCGCGGCTCGGCTTTCGACGAGAACGAGGCGCCGTTCGTCATTGGCAAGTCCGGCTTCGACGTGGCTGTCACGCGCAAGCTCGGGCGCGTCGACACAGACGTCTCCACCGAACGCGTCGGCAGTGGTGTCGCGCGGCTGGACACCATGCTCGGTGGTGGCTACTACCGCGGTGCCGCGGTTCTCGTCACGGGCTTTCCAGGAACGGCAAAGACGACGCTGAGCGGTGCGTTCGCCGAAGCCGCCTGCGCGCGAGGTGAGCGGACTCTGTTCGTCAGTTTCGACTCCGACGGCAGCGAGATCGTGCGCAATCTCGCCTCGGTCGGCATTCAGCTTGCCCGCTACGTCGAAGACGACCTGCTGCGCCTGGTCTCAGCCCGCTCCATCACGGGCAGCGCCGAAACCTTCCTCGTGCGCATCAAGGCGCTGTCTCAGGAGCACGGCGCTCGCTGCCTGGTCATCGACCCGGTGTCCACACTGTCGAAGGCGGGCAACGAACTGACTGCCCACGGTGTGGCGGAGCGCCTGATCGACTGGTCCAAGGCCGACGGCATCACCCTGGTGTGCACCAGCCTGCTCGACGAATTGACCGCCGGCCCGGGATCGAGCTCCCCTTTGCATGTTTCGACCTTGGCCGACACCTGGATCCACCTGAGCTACCTGGTGCAGGCGGGCGAGCGCAATCGCGGGCTGTCGATCATCAAGTCGCGCGGCACGGCGCACTCCAACCAGGTGCGCGAGCTGATCCTCAGCGAGGAGGGCGTGACGCTGGCCGACATCTACACCGCCGGTGGCGAGGTGCTGATGGGCACCTTGCGATGGGAGAAGGAACGCGCGGTTCGCCTCGCCACCGAGATGGCCGAGGTGACTGATCAGCTGAAGAGCGTGCGGCTCGATGCCGAGGAGGCCGAGCTGGAGGTGCGGGTGAAGTCCCTGCAGACCGAGCTGGTGGCCAAGCGCGTGGAGAAAACACTGCGCGCCCGAGCCGCCATGTCACGCGAGGGCGAGGTGTCCGAAGGGAATTCGCAGATGCGTGAGCTGCGCGGGGCGGACGACAATGCGCCACCCGGCTAAGGCTCCAGTGACCCCCACCGCCACAGTCAAGTTCAGACTCTACATCGCAGGTGAGGCATTGAACTCGGCGCATGCGCTCGCCAACCTGCAGGCGCTGTGCCAGGCCCACTGGCCAGGGCGCCACGAGATCGACGTCGTGGACGTCTTCCGCCATCCCGAGCGCGCGCTGGCCGATGGCATCTTCATGACGCCGACGCTCCTGAAACTCTCGCCAGCGCCGCTGTGCAAGGTGGTGGGCACGCTCAGCGAAGCTGCCACGGTGCTGCGGGCCGTGAACTTCGCCAGCTCCGCGCCGGCTGATCCAGCCCGTTCATGATGTCGACACCCACCGTCGTCGAGTCCGACCGCCAGGCACGCATCGCTGCGCTGATCGAGACCCTGCACGACACCGAGCAGCAACTGGAGGCGCTAACGGCCGGGCAGGTCGATACCGTCGCCGACCAGGCGGGCAACACCTTCCTCCTGCGGCGCGCGCAGGAACAACTCCGCCAGATCGAGGCGAGCAAGCAAGCGGCCCTGCTCAATGCGCTGCCGGCGAACATCGCGATGCTCGATCCGCAGGGTGTCATCGTCGCGGTCAACGAGTCGTGGCGTCGCTTCGCGGTGTCCAACGGCATGCGGGATCTCGCCCACGGCGTGGGTCAGAACTATCTTGAGATTTGCAGCCGTGCCTGGGACGAAGACGGATCCAACGCGGCTTGTGCCGCGGGCGCCGGCTTGCGCGCGGTGCTGGCGGGCGAGCGGGGCGGCTTCTCGATGGAGTACCCCTGCGACTCGCCAAGCGAGGCGCGGCGCTTCGTCCTCACCGTCGCGCCGCTGGAGGCGACTCGCCTGGCCGGCGCGGTAGTCATGCACCTCGACGTCAGCGATCGCGCGAGCGCCGAACAGGCCTCCTTGCGCACGACCGAGCTGCTGCACGCGGTAGCCGACGGTGCGCCCGACCTGGTCTACGTGAAAGACCTCCAAGGCCGCTACCTGCTGACCAACCGCGCGCTGGACGAGTTCCTCGGACGCCCCGCGGAGTCGCTGCTCGGGAACGACATCGTGCCCTTTCTCCGGGAACAAGACCTGGCCGGCCCACTGGAAAGCGACCGTCGCGTCATCGAGACGGGGTGCAGCGACACGAGCGAATACACGCTCACCGGCGCGCATGCGCGGCGCACCTTCCACGTCACCAAGGCACCGTACTGCAATGAGCGTGGCGAGGTGATCGGCCTCATCGGCATCTCACGCGACATCACGGACGGCAAGAAGGCTGAGCTGTCGCGCGAGAACGAACGCCTGCTGCTGCGCACGCTGATCGATGCCCTGCCCGACGTCGTCTACACCAAGGACACGAGCGAACGCTACGTGATCGGCAACAAGGCCGCACTGGCCCAATTCGGGCTGCAGCACGAGCACGAACTCGCAGGCAAGACGGCCTTCGACCTCATGCCGGCCGACCTCGCGGCCCGGGTGCAAGCCGACGACACCCATGTGCTCGCTGGGCAACCGGTCTTTCACCGCATTGATCACGCCCCCGCGGCCGACGCCACAGAGCAATGGACCTCGATCGTCAAGGTGCCGCTACACGACGCGACGGGTCAGCTCATGGGGCTGGTGGGCTTCAGCCGCGACGTCACGGAGCACAAGCGGGCCGAACACGATCTGATCGAAGGCCGGGCGGTGCTCAACATGGTTGGCCGCATTGCCAAGGTGGGCGGGTGGTCGCTGGACCTGATCGAGCAGCGACTGTCGTGGTCCGACATCGTGGCGACCTTGCACGACGAGCCGGTCGGGTTTTCGCCGTTGCCGGAGGAGGGCATCTTCACCTTTGCGCAGGAGCATCGGCAGGAAGTGCAGACCGCGATCGAGCGTTGCGCCGCGCTCGGCACGCCCTACGACATCGAGGCGGAAAAGGTAACCGCAAAGGGCCGTCGCATTTGGGTGCGGGCCATGGGCGAAGCGGTGCGCGACGCGGAGGGCCGGGTGGTGCGCATCCAGGGCGCCTTCCAGGACATCACCGACCGCAAGCTCGCCGCGCTCGAAACGCAGCGGCTCGCCATGCGCCTGGTCAATACCCTGGAGAGCATGACCGAAGGCTTCTTCACCGTCGACCGTGCCTGGCGTTATACCTACGTCAACCACGAGGCCGAGCGGGTGCTGCACAAGAGCCGCCACGAGCTGATCGGCAAGGTCATGTGGGATGTCTACCCGGAGGCACGGTCGACAGCGTTCGAGGAGGGCTATCGGCGCGCGATGGCCGGTGATGCTGGCATCAGATTTGAAGCCATGTTCGGGCCCCGGCAGAAGTGGATCGGCGTCGACTGCTACCCCTCCGACGAAGGGCTCTCGGTCTACTTTCGCGACGTCACCGACGAACGTGCTGCGCGACAGCAACTGGAGCTGATGGAAGCCAGCGTCGCGCAGCTCAACGACATCGTAATGATCACCGAGCCGGCGCCGCAGCTGGCGCACGGCCAGCGCATCGTGTTCGTGAACGACGCGTTCATTCGCGTGACCGGGCATGCTCGCGAGGATGTGCTCGGCCGCTCGCCGCAGCTGCTCAGCGGACCGTTGACCGACCGCGAGGAACTCGCCCATATTCAGGCAGCGGTCGATCGCCGCGAACCGATGCACGCCGAACTGCTGGAGTACCACAAGAGCGGGCGCACGCACTGGATCGAGCTGGACATCACGCCGATCGGCGTCAAAGGTGACGACTGCACGCACTTCGTCTTCGTCAAGCGCGATATCAGCGAGCGCCGCCGCAATCAAGACGCGCTGCGCGAGCTGAATGCATCGCTCGAGGGCCGCGTTCGTCATCGCACTCAGGAGCTGGAGGCGGCACGCGAGTGGGCCGAGCAGGCCAACCGCGCCAAGTCCGCTTTCCTGGCGACGATGAGCCACGAGATCCGCACGCCGATGAACGGCGTGGTCGGGATGATCGACGTGCTCGAGCAAAGCCAGCTGCGGCCAAGCCAGCTCGACATGGTCAAGACCGTACGCGAGTCGGCCTATGCGCTGCTGGCCATCGTGGACGACGTGCTCGATTTCTCGAAAATCGAGGCGGGGCAGTTCGCGATCGACCATGAGCCGATGGACGTGACGGCGGTGGTCGAGGGCGTGTGCGACGCCCTGGCCCGTGTTGCCGAAGCCCGGGGCGTCGGCCTGCGCCTGTACACCGACCCGACACTGCCGGAGGAGGTGCTCGGCGACGACGCGCGCCTGAGGCAGGTGCTGATAAATCTGCTGGGCAACGCGATCAAGTTCAGCGGTGGCAGGGACCACCCCGGGGTCGTCTCGGTGCGCGCGCTGCGCGTGTCGGGCGGCGAAGGCCCTGACTCGCTGGCGCTGGGGGTCGCCGACAACGGTATCGGCATGGACGCGGCAACGCTGTCGCGGCTCTTCTCGCCTTTCACACAGGCCGATGCCAGCACGACCCGCCGTTTCGGCGGCACGGGGCTCGGTCTGAGCATTTCGCACCGACTGGTCGATCTCATGAACGGAAGGATCGAGGTCGCAAGCGAGCCGGGGCGCGGGTCGACCTTCACCGTGCGCTTGCCCATCCAGCCGCTTGCCGAGCGGCAGGCTGACGCACCCGCGGTGAGCCCGCTGGCGGGTCTGCCCTGTTTGCTGCTCGGCCGTGAGAGCGGGCCGGCTGCGGATCTGGGCAGTTACCTAAAGCACGCCCGGGCGGCGGTGCAGGGCGTGCAGTCACTGCCGCAGGCGCTGGCCTGGTTGCATCGCGCCCCATCAGGGCGAACAGTGATCGTCGTCGCCGAGCCCGGTGAGGGTGTCGGCACCGTGCTGGCCGCTTGC
>NZ_JACDCU010000432.1 GCF_013817365.1 Methylibium sp.
GCTCCATGGAGCTGGCGGTCTGCTGCAGGCTGCTGGCGGCCTGCTCGGTGCGGCCGGACAGATCGAGGTTGCCGGTGGCGATCTCGCTGCTGGCCGTGCCGATGCTGTCGGTGGACTGGCGCACCGAGCTGACCATGCCGTGAAGGCCTTGCTGCATCTCGGCCAAGGCGCGCAGCAGCGCGGCGGTCTCGTCCTTGCCCTGTGCACTCGTCGATTGCATCAGGTCGCCGCCCGCGATGGCCTGGGCGAAGGTTTGCGCCTGCGCGATGGGGCCGCAGATCGAGGCCGAGTTGAGCCAGGTCAGCGGCACCACGATCGCCACGGCCAACAGCAGCACGCCGCCGAACAGCAGCTTCGTGCGCTCCACCGCCTGGCGGCTGTCGGCCTGCGCGGCCTGCGATTCCCCCACCAGCGTATTGCGCAGTTCGTCGAGCGTCGTCTCGCCGGCGCGGATGGCTTCCTTCGCGCGGCCGAGCATGCGGTTGGCGACGGTGGCCGTGTCGTAACCCGAGGCCTCGAGCTGGGCCATCACCGGCGCAATGCCCTTGGCATAGGCCTCGAGCTGCGGCTTGAACTCGAGCAGCACCGTGTTGTCGGCACCGGAGCGCTCGGCCAGCATGCCGTCGATGAGCCGGTGCATGTGCGCATAGGTCTTTTGCCACTGCGCCTTGTGCTCGAGAACCTCTTCGGTCTTCTCGTAGGCAATGATCATGTCCTTCTCGGAGCGGCGCAGATCGCCCAGCGCGGTGCGCAGCTCGCCCAGCCGGGCCGACTCGGCCAGCGTGCGCTCGGCGGAAGACTCGTTGGTGCCCTGAATGCCGAGCATGCCCTGCAGACCCACCCCGCCCACCAGGGCCAGCAGCAAGAGCATGAGGACGATCATCCCGTTCATGCGGGCGCGGATGCTGAATTGCCGCAGCGTCGTTTGAATGTTCATGGTGTAGGCCCTTGCGGAAATCTCAACAGGATCGAAGGAGGCGGCAGCGCCGGAGCCCGGCCTCGCCAGGCGGCGTTCAACGGCACCGTGGTCACCGGCCGGTGCTCCGGCAGGCGCGGTGCGACGGGTGCGGCGGGCAGCCCGCGCGGCGCGAGCGGCGGATGTTGGCGAGGTGCGGTGAAGGGCAGCTCGAGCTGCCGGGTGGGCATCCTCATCGGCGCTGCTCCGGTCGAAGGCGATCAGTGCCGCGAGCGCCGCACCAGCGAGCCCACGTCGAGGATCAGCGCGACCCGGCCGTCGCCCATGATGGTGGCGCCCGAGATGTCGTCGACCTTGCGGTAGTTCGCCTCGAGGTTCTTCACCACCACCTGCTGCTGTCCGAGCAGTTCGTCGACCAGCAGCGCCACGCGGCCGCCCTCGGCTTCGATGAGGACCATGATGCCGCTGGCCTTGTCGAAATCGACCCGGGGCACGTTGAACAACTGCTCCAGATCGAGCACCGGCATGAACTCCTCGCGCACCTCGACCACGCGGCCGCTGCCGCCGATGGTCTTGACCACGTTCTGGCCGACCTGGAAGCTCTCGACCACGCTCGACAGCGGCAGGATGTAGACCTCGTTGCCCACGCCCACGCTCATGCCGTCCATGATGGCCAGCGTGAGCGGCAGGCGCACGGCCACGCGCATGCCGTAGCCCTCGGCGGAGTCGATCTCGACCGTGCCGCCGAGCGAGCTGATGTTCTTCTTGACCACGTCCATGCCGACACCGCGGCCGGACACGTCGGTCACCACTTCGGCGGTGCTGAAGCCCGGCTCGAAAATCAGGTTCCAGACCTCGCCGTCGGTCATGCTGTCGGGCGCGTGCAGGCCGCGCTCGCGCGCCTTTTTCAGGAGCTTGCCGCGGTTGAGGCCCTTGCCGTCGTCGCGCACCTCGATGACGATCGAGCCGCCTTGGTGGCTCGCCGAAAGTGTGATGGTGCCGACTTCGGGCTTGCCGTTGGCGACGCGCTCGGCCGGCAGCTCGATGCCGTGGTCGCAGGAGTTGCGCACCAGGTGGGTGAGCGGGTCGGTGATCTTCTCGACCAGGCCCTTGTCGAGTTCGGTGGCCTCGCCGTGCGTGACCAGCTCGACCTTCTTGCCGAGCTTGCCGGCCAGGTCGCGCAGCATGCGCGGGAAGCGGCTGAACACGGTCTGCATGGGGATCATGCGGATCGACATCACGGCTTCCTGCAGATCGCGCGTGTTGCGGTCCAGCGCGCTCAGGCCCGAGACCATGCTCTGGTAGAGCGCCGGGTCCATGGCGGTGCTGTTCTGGGCCAGCATGGCCTGCGTGATGACGAGCTCGCCCATCAGGTTGATGAGCTGATCGACCTTCTCAACCGACACGCGGATCGTCGCGGCCTCGAGTGCTGCGGCCGGCGCCTTCTCGGCCCGCGCGGCGGGCTTGCCGCCGCCCTGGGCCGCTGCACTGGCCGACGCGCCCGGCGCTTCACCGAAGAAGCCCGCGCCGCCCTCGCCCGGCGCCGCTTCGCGCGGCGCGCCGGGGTTGTCCTTGAAGAAGCCGTAGCCCGGCGCGACGTTCTCGCCGCCCCAGGGCAGAAAAGCCACCTGCTCGCGCCCGACGTGAAAGCTGAACAGGTCGAGCAGTTCGCCGTCGGTGCTGCCGGTCGTGACCTTGAAGCGGCGCAGACCGTCCTGCGCCATGCCGCCATCGACCGCCTCGATCGTGCCCAGGCCCTCGATCTCCTTGAAGAGTTCGACCACGCTCACGGCGAGTTCGGGCTGCTGCAGCGGGCCCAGCGTGAGTTCGATGACGCGCAGGCCGTCGGCCGTGAGCGCCGGCGAGGGCACGGTGGCGGGCGGGGGCGATGCCGCCACCGACGCGGCGGCCACGGCAGGCACGCGGACCGCCACCGGCTTGCCGGACACGAAGGCACGCACCCTGACGAGCAGCTCGCCGGTATCGACCGCCGCGCCGCCGGCGCCCTGGTGGCGCGCGAGCTGCGAGCGCAGGGCATCGCCCGACTGCAGCAGCACGTCGACCATGTCGGCCGTGGGTTCGAGTTCGTGGCGGCGCAGCTTGTCGAGCAGCGTTTCCATCTGATGGGTGAGCTCGGCCACGTCGGCGAAGCCGAAGGTGGCGGCACCGCCCTTGATGGAATGCGCGCAGCGGAAGATGGCGTTGAGTTCCTCGTCGTCGGCCTGTTCCACGTCGATGGCCAGCAACAGCTGCTCCATGCGCTCGAGGTTCTCGCCGGCTTCTTCGAAGAAGACCTGATAGAACTGGCTCAGGTCGATGCCGGCGTTCGCGCTCGCGCCGTCGGTGCTTGTGTCTGCCATGGTCGGTCCTGTTGTTCTTCAGCGAATGACTTTGCCGATCACTTCGAGC
>NZ_JACDCU010000088.1 GCF_013817365.1 Methylibium sp.
GGCCGAGCGTGCGCCAGAGAGCGCGGCACATGAGGATGATCTCGGCATCGACGTCGGGCCCCGGAAAACCCAGCGCTTCCACGCCGACCTGGTGGAACTGCCGGTAGCGGCCCTTCTGTGGCCGCTCGTGGCGAAACATCGGACCGATGTAGAAAAGCCGCTTGCCGCCTTCGTAGAGCAACGAATGCTCGGTCACGGCGCGCACGACGCCGGCGGTGCCCTCGGGCCGCAGGGTCAGGGCATCGCCGTTGAGCTTGTCCTCGAAGGAATACATCTCCTTCTCGACGATGTCGGTCACCTCGCCGAGGCTTCGCAGGAAGAGTTGCGTCGGCTCGACGATGGGCGTGCGGATGTTCGCGTAGCCGTGTCGGCGCATCACGGCGCGCACAATGTCTTCGAGCCACTCCCAGCGCACCGATTCGGGCGGCAGCAGGTCGGGCATGCCCTTCACGCCGCGCAGCGGTGAGGTGTCCGGCCTCGCGGCTTTCAAAGGTTCAACCATGGTCTGCAAAAACGGCCAACAAAGCCGGCCGGAGCCGGAAGATCGAACTGCACAACGCTGCGCCGACCCGCTTCAAGGAGCGGCCGTCACCGTGCCGTAGCGGCGCTCGATGTAGCTCTCGACGACGCTCTGGAACTCGCGCGCGATGCCCTCGCCACGCAAGGTCATCGCTTTTTCGCCGTCGATGAACACTGGCGCCGCCGGTGCCTCGCCGGTGCCCGGCAGGCTGATGCCGATATCGGCATGCTTGCTTTCGCCAGGGCCGTTGACGATGCAACCCATCACCGCGAGCTTCATGTTCTCGACGCCGGGGTACCGGGCTTTCCAGACCGGCATCTGTGCCCGCAGGAAGTCGTCGATCTGCTTGGCCAGTTCCTGGAAAGTGGTGCTGGTCGTGCGGCCACAGCCGGGACAGGCGGTGACGCTCGGATTGAAAGCGCGCAGGCCGAGCGATTGCAGGATCTCCAGTGCGATCACGACCTCCTGCGTGCGTGCCTCGCCCGGCTGCGGCGTCAGGCTCACGCGGATGGTGTCGCCGATGCCTTCCTGCAGCAGCAGCGCCAAAGCGGTGGCGGAAGCCACAGTGCCCTTGGTCCCCATGCCCGCTTCGGTCAGACCAAGGTGCAGCGGGTAGTCGCAGCGTGCGGCCAGGGCGCGGTACACGCTCACCAGATCCTGCACACCGCTGACCTTGCAGCTGATCAGGATCTGGTTCGGATCCATGCCGAGCTCGCGCGCATAGGCGGCGGACTGCAACGCCGAAGCAATCAGTGCTTGGTACATGACCTGCCGCGCATCCCAGGGCGCGGCGCGCTGCGCGTTCTCGTCCATCAGCGAAGCGAGCAGCTCCTGATCGAGGCTGCCCCAATTCACGCCGATGCGCACCGGCTTGTCATGGCGCAGTGCCGCTTCGATCATCTGCGCGAACTGGCGGTCGCGCTTGTCGCCCTTGCCGACGTTGCCCGGGTTGATTCGGTACTTTGACAGTGCCGCCGCGCACTGCGGATAGTCGCTCAGGAGCCGATGGCCGTTGTAGTGGAAGTCGCCGATCAAGGGGACATCCACGCCCATGCGGTCGAGCTGCTCGCGGATGGCGGGTACGGCCTGCGCAGCCTCGGGCGTGTTAACCGTGATGCGCACGAGTTCGGAGCCCGCAAGGGCCAGCGCCTTGACCTGGATAGCCGTCTCGATCACCTGCACCGTGTCGGTGTTGGTCATGGATTGCACACGCACGGGTGCGTCACCTCCCACGGTGATCACCTTGCCGCCCCAGCTCACCCTTGCCTGCCGCGAGCGGCGTGCGGCCGGCACGGCGGCCGCAATGGCGCCCTCGCCAACAGCATGGTTCAGATCGGTCGGCAGCGCACTCATTTCAGCTCCAGCCGCGCAACGTTCTCGCGCGTGGTCTTCAAAGTCACGGGCTCGCCGCGGAAGCTCACCCTCGTGGCTGCGGCGTTGCCGATCGTCACCCGCAAGGGCAAAGCGCCTTCGACGTTCGCTGACTCGCCGGCTGCCAGCGTGCGCGAAAGCACCAACTGGTTTTTTGCATCGCGCACTTGGACCCAGGAAGGCTGCGTCGTGGCGCGCAGCGTGAGCAGCGCTTGTGCAGCGCTTGCCGGTTCAGAGGCGGCTGCTTCTCTCGGTTCCGCAGCGAACACGGTGTCGATCACCACGGACGAGGCCGGCGCGTCGGGCGCTATCGCGGAAGCCGTCACATCAGGCACCGCCCCCGAGATGGCCGGAGATGACAATGCCTGCCCGACAGGATCGGCCGGGAAGAGCCCGCCGGCGGGCTGGGCTGCATCGGCGGGCACCAGCGGCTGTGCAGGCACGGCGGCAGCGTCGGACGCCGACTCGGGAGTCGCCTCATCGCCCGAGATCCAACTGCGGCCGGGCAACAGATAGACGACCAAAGCGGCCACCACCAGCAGTCCGGCAGCCACCACCGGCACGCTCGGCAAGCCACGCCGCTCGCCGCTGTCGCGACGACCGTCATGCCCGCGAAACGGCTGGTTGAGCCCGCGAGTCAGCGGCTCGAGACGCTCGCCCTGCGGCTGCGGCAGCCGCAGGAGTACCGGTTCGGCGTCGATCTTGAGGGCGCGGCACATGCTCAGCGCGAGCGCTCGAGCGAACGTGGCATCGGGCAGTTCGTCGTAACGGTCCGACTCGATCATCTCGAGTTTGCGCTGCGCTACTTTGAGCGAGGCCGCCAGCACTGCCAAGTGAACGCCTTGACGTTCGCGCGCCGCACGCAGCAACGCGCCCGCCGTCTGCGGCGGGGCAGCAGCCGGGTCGCCGACCGCGCCGCTGGCGCCCCCGTCGGCCTCACTCATTAAAGGCTCCTCGCTCGAAAGCTGCCGCCTCGCGAGACGTGGGATAGCGCGAACGCAGCTGGGTGCCCAGATCGCGCACGCCCTGCGGATTGCCGAGGCGACGCTCGATGCGTGCGGCCAGCCACAGCGACTCAGCGTTGCGCAAATCGGCATTGTTGTTGACGCGGCGCACGTAAAAGCGTGCCCGCTCGTACTCGCCGACACGCAGAAGAACGTCGGCTAGGTTCATGGCAGTCGCCGGGTTGCCGGCGTCGAGTTCATAAGCCCGCTTGAGCGTGGCCTCGGCCTGATCGAGGCGACCGGACCGCGCTTCGCAAATGCCTTGCACCAGCATCGTGCGCGCAGGCGTTCGGTACTGCGGCGTCGCAAGGGCGCGCTGGAACAGGGCTTCGGCCTCTTCGTAGCGCTGTCGCGCACACAGGAACCAGCCGTAGTTGTGCATCACATCACCATCGCTCGGCGCGACCTGCAGAGCCCGGCGATAGCTATCCTCCGCGAACTGGTTCTCGCCCAGCTCTGCGTAGATCAAACCGCGCAGATTCAGTGCCTGCGGCAAGTCCGGACTGGCGGCAAGCGCCTGCTTGACCTCGTCGAGTGCGGTGTTCCAATGGCCTTCGGCGAAATAGGCGCCGGCCAGGTCGAGGCGGATGCGCGCGCGCTTTTGCGGGTCAGTCTCGTCGGACGAGGTGGGGCGATCGCGGCCGGCGTCGGCGCCAGGCAGCGGTGCAGAGGGCGGCGCGCTTTGCGCCGGCATCGTCGTGGTCTGCGTCTGCGCACAGCCCGCGGCAACCGCCAACAGGCCCAGCGCAAGCGCCCAGGCGGCCGCCCGCCGTCCTTGTGTCATGACCCGGCTCATCGTGTCTCCTGCTGAGGGGTGCCCGGCGCCGAAGCGGCGCTGCGCGCGACGGCGAGCATGGCGATCGGCGCGCGGGTCATGCGCACCTGCGCGTCGGTTCGATCCTGCACCTCGCCGGCGAGCTGACCGCAGGCGGCGTCGATGTCGTCGCCGCGGGTCTTGCGCACCGTGGCGATCAAGCCCCCGGCAATCAGCACCTGGGCAAAGGCTTGAACTCTCTGTTCGCTCGAGCGAGTGAGGCCCGAAGCCGGGAACGGATTGAACGGAATGAGGTTGAACTTGCAGGCGACCAGGCCGACGGGGCCCTGCTCACCTATCAGGCGCACGAGCTCCTGCGCCTGGCGTTCGCTGTCATTGACCCCGTCGAGCATGCAGTACTCGAAGGTAATGAAATCGCGCGGCGCACGCTCGAGATAGCGCTGGCACGATGCCAACAGTTCGGCGATCGGGTACTTGCGGTTCAGAGGCACCAAGTCATCGCGCAGCTCGTCCGTGGGCGCGTGCAGCGAAACTGCCAAGGCCACAGGGCAATCCTCTCGCAACCGCTCGATGATCGGCACCACCCCGGAGGTCGAGACGGTCACCCGGCGGCGCGACAAACCGTAACCATGATCATCGAGCATCACACGCAGGGCGGGAAGCAGCGCCGCATAGTTCTGCAGCGGCTCACCCATGCCCATCATCACGACGTTGCTGATGACTCTTTGATCCTTGCCGAAACGCCGGCGCAGCTCGTGCTCGGCATGCCAGAGCTGGGCCAAGATTTCGCCGGTGCCGAGATTGCGGCTGAAGCCCTGGTGCCCTGTAGAGCAGAATCGGCAACCGACCGCACAGCCGGCCTGCGACGAGATGCACAGGGTGCCGCGATCATCCTCGGGAATGAACACCGTCTCGACCGCATTGCCGCCGTTCACGTCGAACAGCCACTTGATCGTGCCGTCGGCAGAGACATGCTCGCTGCGCACAGCGAGCGGCCGCACGACAGCGCAAGCGGCAAGCTTTTCGCGCAGCGACCTGGCCAGATCGGACATCCGGGCGAAATCCGCTTCGCCTCTTTGATGAATCCAGCGGAACAATTGCGTTGCACGAAAACGCTTCTCGCCCAGCGACTGGCAAAACGCAGCCAAGGCGTCGAGATCGAAGTCGAGCAGATTGGCCGCAGTCATCGGGAGTAAAGGCTCGGGGCGGCGGGAGAATGCCTCCCGGTCTGCCTCAACGGCTGTACACGCTCATGGCCGGGAAGAAAAACGCCACTTCTGCGGCGGCAGTTTCCAGTGCGTCGGATCCATGCACGGAGTTTGCGTCGATGCTGTCGGCGAAGTCGGCGCGAATCGTGCCCTTCTCCGCCTTCTTCGGGTCGGTCGCGCCCATCAAGTCCCGGTTCTTGACAATCGCGCCCTCGCCTTCAAGCACTTGAATCATCACGGGCCCGGAAATCATGAACTCGACCAAGTCCTTGAAAAAGGGCCGTGCCTTGTGGACCGCATAGAAAGCCTCGGCTTCACCGCGCGACAGATGAGCCATGCGTGCGGCCGCGATCTTCAGGCCGGCAGCTTCGAAGCGTGCATAGATCTGACCAATTACATTCTTCGCGACCGCGTCGGGTTTGATGATGGAAAGCGTGCGTTCGATCGCCATGTTCTTCTCCGGAAATCTCTTGGGACAAAGCCGTGGATTGTAGCGGGCCGGCTCCGCTGACTCATGACAGCGACTAGCGACCGCGACCGCCGAAACGGCCACCACCACCCTGCCCGCCGCGGCCTCCTCCGCCTCCGCCTCCCCCACCGCCGCTGCGCTTGCCACCCACTTTGGTGAAGTAGGCGTCAGCACCGATGTAGCCGACCGAGGTCTGCATCGGATCAGGTTGCTTGGGTCCGCCTTTCTTGCCACCAGGGGCCGGGTCTTGCGCGTTGTTGTCCGGACGGCCGAATCCGGCGTTGATGCGCTGCGAGCCCTTCACGAAGCGCTTGTCGAAGGTCTGCTCGAGCGGATTCGGTATGGTGCCGGCTGGGCCGAAATCGGCTTCGGGTTTGGAGCCGCCATGGCCGAAACCCTGAGCGCCACCGCGCCGTGGGCCTTTGGCGAACCGGCGATCGAAGGTCTGTTCGAGCGGGTTGGGAATCGGCCCGAAATCCTCGCGCTCGCGCGCCGAGCCGTCGGCCCCGTCCTGCGTCGCTTCGTGAGGCCGGGCTTCGCGCGGTTCACGCTCACGACGCGGCCCGCGCGGCTCGTTCTGGCGCGCCACCGCCGGCTGCGGCCCGCGGCCCGCGCCCTTCACCGGTTTGACGTTGCGGCCGTTGCGGCCACCGGCGCGCTCCGTGCGTGGGGCTTGCTGCGGCTCGCGCGGTTCGGCCCGGGCGCCACCCACGAACTGGCGGATCCGCCGCAAATCCTGCTCGCTGAGTTCGACCCATACGCCGCGCTTCAAGCCGCGCGGCAGCACCACGCTGCCGTAGCGGATGCGGATCAGCCGGCTGACGGCCAAGCCGAACGTGTCGAACAACTTGCGCACCTCACGGTTGCGGCCTTCGGTGATGACGACGCGGTACCACCGGTTCGCGCCGTCGCCGCCGCCGTCCTCGATGCTCTTGAAGTTGGCGGTCTGGCCGTCGACCTGCACCCCTTCGATCAAGCGCGCGCGCTGTTCGTCGTCGAGGCTGCCGAGCACACGCACCGCGTATTCGCGCTCGATGCCGAATCGCGGGTGCATGAGCTGATTGGCCAGTTCGCCAGAATTGCTGAACAGCAGCAAGCCTTCGGTGTTGATGTCCAGGCGGCCGACCGATTGCCATTTGCCGTTCTCGAGCCGCGGCAAACGCCGAAACACCGTAGGCCGGCCTTCCGGATCGTTGAAACTGACCACCTCGCCGATCGGTTTGTGATAAGCCAACAGACGCGCCGGCGCACCTTGTATGCGCACTTTGACCGGCTTGCCCGAAACCTTGACACGGTCGCCGTAGGAGATGCGCATGCCGATGTGCGCGACTTCGTCGTTGACTGTGACGCCGCCGTCCTGAATGAGCTGCTCCATGTCGCGTCGCGAGCCGATTCCCGACTGGGCCAGCACCTTGTGCAGCTTGGGCGCCTCGGGCTCGGGGCGCAGCACGCGCTTGATCGATTGTTCCAGCGTGGCCGGATCATCGGCCTCGGGCGGTTCGGCGTCGTAGGCACCGGAGAGCACCTCGGCGAAGCGTTCGACGGTTTCCACCGGATCGGGCGGCGCCGCCGTGTCGCGCAGCCCCCGCTCGACGGGTGCGGCTGCGTCGGCATGCGCACCGGCGCCGGCCTGCGCATCTTCGGGCGTGTCACGTTCGGCACGGTCCTTGCCGCGGCCACGGCGACGGTTGCGGCTACGGCGGCCGGACTCGAGGCTCTCGCCACCGGCGTCACCGCCGCCTTGACCGACGGTCTCGTTCGCCGCGCCCTCGAGGGTCGCAGCGCCCTCGGACGATGCTGTCTGGGTGTCTGCCGTTTCCGATCGGTTTTGAGCAGGCGGTAGGGATTCGACGTGGACGGCGGCAACAGGGTCGTGAGCCTCTACCTCGGCACCTCGGCCTTCGATGCCCGGCGCCTCTTTGCCCGCCTCGCCGGCTGGCAAGGCGATACTGGGCTCGTCCGCGGCTTCGCCCTTGGGCTTGCGGCGGCGGGGCAGCTTCACCGCTTCGCCAGGCTCCTCCTGCGAGACCGACGAAGCGGGTGCATCAGTGCCCTCGGCCAGCGCTGCAACCGCCTTGCGCGGGCGGCGCTTGGCCGGCGTAGCGACGTCGTCCGGACGGGCGTCGGTCGGCGTTTCGGCGTCGGTTGCAGGCTCACGGGGCAAGTTGTCGTTCGAATTCATTTCTGCGGTTCCATGCCGGCCAATGCCGGCGGTGTGACGGGGGGTTCGGCCGAGGCGCTCGCCTTCTCGGTCAGGGGCGCGCTCGCGCTTTCGGCGGCGGCGCGTTCGTCTTCAAGGGCGGCCGGCGAGGCCGCTTCAGCGTCGAGCTCGGCATCGGCATTGGCCGCCTCGCCGGAAGCGTCGGACTCGCCGTTATCGAGCAGGCAAGCCTGCCCCGGCACGGCTTCGCCCACTACAGCTGCCATCTGTGTCCCGTCGATGGCCGGCAACTGTTCCAGCGAGGCAAGCCCCAAGTCGTCCAGGAATTGCCGCGTCGTCGCAAACAAGGCTGGCCGGCCCGGGGTCTCGCGATGGCCGATGCTTTCGACCCAACCCCGATCCTCGAGCTGCTTGAGCAACTGGCTGTTGACGGTGACACCCCGGATATCCTCGATATCTCCGCGCGTGACCGGCTGCCGGTAGGCAATGATGGCCAGCGTTTCCAGCGTGGCGCGCGAGTACTTCGGCGGTTTTTCGGGGTGCAGCCGGTCGAGCCAGGGCCTCAGTTCGGGACGACTCTGGAAACGCCAGCCGCTGGCCAGCGCAACCAACTCGACACCGCGGCCCTGCCAGTCTTGCATCAGCTCGTCGAGCAAGCTGCGCAAGGTGTCGGCGCCAAGCTGCTCATCGAAGAGCAGGCGCAGCTCGCGCAGCGGCAGCGGCTGCTGCGCGCAGATGAGCGCGGTCTCGAGGACGCGCTTTGCATCCTGTGTGTTCATGAATCCGTCTGTCGTCCTGGCCGGGTTGTGACCGGCATGCAAGGGAGTCGGAACTGCGCCGGCTTCTGGGCAGGCGCGGCGGCTGCGCCATCGCGGGGCCGGCTGCGGGCCGGGCTGTCAACTGGTTCTCGGGGGACCGTGCGGCGGTCGGGGCCGGTCGGGCCGAAGCAGGCGACCGGTACGGGCTTCGACAGCCCAGCCCCGCGATTGTATCGGAGCCGGCTCAGCCCGGCGCGTGCGGCTCGATTTGCCGCCAGGCCGCCTGCAGATCGGCCGGCAGCGGCGCAACGAACTGCACTGCCGCGCCGTCGGCAGGATGTGCAAATCCCAGCCGCTCCGCGTGCAGCGCCTGTCGCGTCAGGCCGAGCGCCGGACGACCGCCATACAGCGCATCGGCGATGAGCGCATGCCCACGAGAAGCAAGGTGAACGCGAATCTGGTGAGTGCGGCCGGTGTGAAGGGTGCAACGCAGCGCACTGACAGCGTCGCCGGCGGCCAGCAAAGCGACATCGGTGCGCGCCGGCTTGCCGCCCGCCACCACTGCCATGCGCACCCGCGACACCGGATCGCGGCCTACGGCCGAGTCGATGCTGAAGACCGGCTGGCGCGGCACGCCGTGCACCAGCGCCACGTACTCGCGGCGCACTTCACGCGCCGCAATGGCGCGCACCAGGGCGGTCATTGCCGGCAGGGTCTTGGCAACGACCATCAGACCGCTGGTGTCCTTGTCGAGCCGGTGCACGATGCCCGCGCGCGGCAGCGTTGCCGCACCGGCGTGATAGGCGAGCAGGCCGTTCAGGAGCGTGCCCGACCAGTTGCCAGGCGCGGGATGCACCACCAGGCCGGCCGGCTTGTCGACGACCAGCAGGTGGGCGTCTTCGAAGACGACTGCCAGTGCCATCGGTTCGGCGCGAAACGCGCGGCTTTCCGGCGTCGGCACCAAGTTGACGGCGATGAGCTGACCGGCCGTAACGCGTCGTGCGCACGCCGTGACGACCTGCCCGTCCACGCTCACCTGTCCGCCTTCGATCAGCGTTTGCAGGTGGCTGCGCGAAAACTCGCCGGCCAGGCCGACGAGCCATTTGTCGAGCCGCTCGCCATGCAGGCGCGCATCGACGCGCTTGCTGCGCTGCTCCACTTCGGCTGGGCCGAGTTCGGCCGGCTCTTCCACGGCGCTCCAGTCGCCCGGCGAACCGGTCTCGGTCGGCGTCGGCTGTGGCCAGTGCTGCGCGGGGGCAATGCCCAGGCGTTCGCAGGGGGCGGTCATATAATTTTCGGGTGCTTTCAACCGCGGCCGCACTCGCGCCGCCTGCTGGTAATGACTCTGATTCGATCTTGCTCGGCCCGCATGCGGCGCGCTGCAATCGGCGCGTCCCACGGGGCGCTCGCGACCCTGCTCGGCCTGACGCTCGCCGGCTGCAACACCACGCCGACCGATGAAACCGCCGGCATGTCGACGGAGAAATTGTACGGAGAGGCGAAGGACGAGGCTTCGGTCGGCAACTGGGAACGGGCCACCATGCTTTACGGACGGTTGGAGGCGCGCGCTGCCGGCACGCCGCTGGCTCAACAAGCGCAACTCGACCTGGCCTACGCGTTTTATCGAAGCGGCGAGAAGGCACAAGCCGAGACGACGATCGAGCGCTTCATCAAACTGCACCCGAGCAGCCCCGCGCTCGACTACGCCTACTACCTTCAAGGCTTGATCAACTTCAACGAGAACCTCGGTCTGCTCGGCAGCCTGGCGCGGCAGGATCTGTCCGAGCGCGATCAACGCGCATCGCGCGACGCCTACCAGAGCTTCCGGCAACTCGTGCAGCAGTTTCCCGATTCGAAGTACGCGGCCGACGCGCAACTGCGCATGAACTACATCGTCAACACCCTGGCGCAGTACGAGGTGCACGTGGCCCGCTACTACTACCGGCGAGGTGCTTATGTCGCAGCAGCCAACCGCGCGCAGCAAGCGGTGCAGGAATTCCAGAGCGCCCCGGCCACGGAGGAAGCGCTCTACATCATGACCCTCGCCTACGACAGGCTGTCGCTGCCGGATCTGCGCGACGACGCCCGGCGCGTCCTGACGCAGAGCTTTCCGCAATCGAGCTACGTCACGCAAGGTTTCGCCGCTGCGGACAAGCCGTGGTGGCAGCTGTGGTAGGCGCTCACCACAGGACGGGCAAGGCCGCGATCTCGCCCAACCAGGCCAGCGCCTCGCTCTCCTCGTGCAACGGCTGCATCGGCGGCAACGCGCGGCGGAGCTTCAGTCCGTAGCCCATCGCAGTCATGCGAGGGTCGCAGATCACCAGCAGGCCGCGATCGGTCTCGCTGCGGATCAGCCGGCCGGCACCCTGCTTCAATGACACGGCCGCCTCGGCGACGAAGTAGTCGTTGAAGGCGTTGCGGCCTTGCGCTTCGAGGCGCTTGACTCTGGCCTCGACCAGTGGATCGTTCGGCGGTGGGAACGGCAGCTTGTCGATGATCACGCACTGCAGCGCCTCGCCTGAGACGTCGATGCCCTCCCAGAAACTCTGCGAGCCGACCAGCACGGCGCGCGGCGTGTCGATGAAGCGCTGCAGCAGCTGACGCTTGGGTGCACTGCCCTGCGTCAGCACGACGATCGGCTCGGCATCGCCATCGAAGTCCGCCTGCAGCGCATCGGCCACAGCGCTCAGGGCGCGCAAGGTCGTGGTGAGCACGAAGGTGCGCCCGCCGGCCGCACGCGCGCAGGCCGCCGCCAGGCGGGCGACCGCCGGTGCGTGGCCAGGATCGACGGGCTTGGGGAAGCGCGCCGGCACGTAGAGCCGGGCATTCAAGG
>NZ_JACDCU010000433.1 GCF_013817365.1 Methylibium sp.
GTGAGCACGAAGGTGCGCCCGCCGGCCGCACGCGCGCAGGCCGCCGCCAGGCGGGCGACCGCCGGTGCGTGGCCAGGATCGACGGGCTTGGGGAAGCGCGCCGGCACGTAGAGCCGGGCATTCAAGGGATAGTCGAAAGGGCTGTCCACGCGCAGGGTGCGCGCGTCGTCCAGGCCGGTCTGTTCGGTGAACCAGCGCAGGCGTTCGTCCGCCCCGAGCGTGGCTGAAGTGAAGATCCACGCCTTGGGCGCCGCGGCGATCCGCTCGCGCATCGCGTCCCGCACGTCGAGCGGCGACTCGACCAGCCGCAACGACTGGGCCATCAGATCGATCCAGCGCACGCGACCGGGCTCGGCCGCCGCGCTGAAACGCTGTGCCCGGCTCTCCAGGGTCCGCGCGCGCTCGGTCAGCTTGCTGAAGTCAGGCGAGATGTCGGCCAGGGCGTCCAGCGCACCCGCGGCTTGGCCGCATGCGACGCCCAAGGCCGCGAGCGCCTGCTGAAAGTCCTCGCGGCCCGCGCGCTCGTCCCAGCGCAGCTTGAGGCTGCCTCGGGCGCCGCCACCCTGCAGCGGCCCCGCGGCCACGAGTCGCAGCTCGCGCGCGGCGTGCTCGCACGCTTGGGCGAGTGCCTGCCAGTCCTGCAGCCCGCGTGCTTGCGCCAGCCCCACGGCGAGCAGGTCGCGCGCGAAATCAAAAAGCTGCGCAGTGCCGAGGGTGTCGCCGAGGAAAGCGATGCCTGCCTCGGCGAGTTGATGCGCTTCGTCGAAGACGGCCACATCGACTGACGGCAGCAGCTCGGCCATGCCGGTGTCGCGCAAAGCCAGATCGGCAAAGAACAGGTGATGGTTGACGACAACGAGGTCGGCGGCCATCGCTTCGCGCCGCGCCTTCATCACGTGGCAGGCGCGGTACTGCGGACAGTCGCCGCCGAGGCAGTTCTCTCGCGTCGAGCTGACCAGCGGGATCACGGGCGAGCGTTCGTCCAGACCGTCGAGCTCGGCCAGGTCGCCGCTCGCCGTGCGCTGAGCCCACTCCTCGATGCGTGCCAGGCTGCGCAGTGCGAAACGGTCGGTGAGCTGAGCCGACTGGCGGGCCTGCCCGAGCCGCTGCAGGCACAGGTAGCTGGCGCGGCCCTTGAGCAAGGCGACCGTCACCGGCAGGCTCAAGGCCTCGCGCAAGCGGGGTAGATCACGGAGGAAAAGCTGGTCCTGCAAGCTCTTGGTGGCCGTGCTGATGAGCCCGCGTGCGCCCGACAGCAGCACGGGCACCAGATAGGCGAAGGTCTTGCCGACGCCGGTGCCGGCCTCGGCCGCCAGCACGCTGCGCTGGTCGATCGCATCGGCCACAGCGAGGGCCAACTCGAGCTGAGCACCGCGTTCGCGGTACTGCGTTTCCGCGCGTGAGAGCGCACCACCGGCCGCGAAGACCGCCGTGACCGCCTCTTGCAACTGGCTCGCGCTCATGGGCGTGCCTTGTCAGGATGGTGGCTGGTTTCTCCCGCTGCGGAGTCGGCCCCGGCCGTGAGCCGGGCTTGCAGCTCGCAGCGCAGCTGCACACCGCCACGGAGCCTCATGCCGGCTCGGGCGGACTCAGTCGCGCTTCCAGCGTGGCGATCGTGTCGCGCAGGCAAAGGCGCCGCTTCTTCAAGCGTCGCAGCGCGAGATCGTCACGCGGCAGATCGAGCGGCATCAGATCGATCAGGCTGTCGAGGTCGGCATGCTCGATGCGCAGTTCGATCAGCCGGCGTTGCGGCGAGTGCAGGTTGTCGTTCATCGGGTGCCTTCGGCGTGATTTTCCGCCAATCGAGCACCGAGCAACGCGTTTATAGTTTTCGAATATGACCCCCGCGACTCCCGGTTATCGACTCGCCGCCGCCACCGGCCTGCACCGCGGAGACCGCGCTTACCAGCAAGATCAGGTCAGCGTGATGGCGCATGCGCGCGTACCCGGTTGCTTGCTGGCCGTCGTTGCCGACGGCATGGGCGGCAAAAGCGGCGGTCGCAAGGCGGCCGACCAGGTGCTGCTCACCGCAGCGCAACTTTTCGAGCGCTACACGCCGAGCCGCGACGACCCGGCCGAGGCGCTCAAACAACTGGTGCTGGAGTCGCACCTCATGATCAAGCTCACCGCCATGACGGCCGAGGAAGAGCCGCACAGCACCGTGGCCGCGCTGCTCATCGGCCCGTCTCGCGCCTGCGATGTGATCCATGCCGGCGACTCACGCGTCTATCACTTCCGCGGACCGGAAATGCTGACTCGCACCAAGGACCATTCCTTCGTGCAGCGCCTGGTCGACGAAGGCCAGATCTCCGAAGACGAAGCCAACACGCACCCGCAGTCCAACCTGCTCACCGGGTGCCTGGGCACGCACAGCGACCCGCCGGTGAGCCTGCACCACATCGATAGGCTCGAACCGGGCGACAGCTTGCTGATGTGCAGCGATGGCCTCTGGCACTACTTCACTCCGCGCGAGCTGGGCGCCATCGTGCACGCGCTGCCCCCGCGAGAGGCCGGCGAGATGCTCATCGGCAAGGCACGCCATCGCGCGCGCGGCGGCGGCGACAACCTGTCGCTCGCGCTGGTGCGCATGGAAGCCGTCGACTGAGTCCTGCTGATGCGGCGCTACACAGAGCGTCGCGTTGATCGGCAAGACACGTTCCGCAGGTGAAAGGCGGTGCGGCTCATGTCAACCCTGTGTCGACATCGCGCCGTGCCAGGGCCAGGAATTCGGCCGATTGCATTTCCTGCAACCTCGACACGGTGCGCGGGAACTCGTGTGAGAGCGGCCCCTCGGTGTAGAGCTGATCCGGCGGCACGGCGGCGGCCAACACGAGCTTCACGCGACGGTCATAGAGCACGTCAACCAGCCATGTGAAGCGCCGGGCCTCGGAGGCGTGGCGCGGCGCCATCGCCGGCACGTTGGAAAGCAGCACCGTGTGGAACTGGGTGGCCAGCTCAAGGTAGTCGTTCTGCGAGCGCGGGCCGCCGCAAAGTTCCTTGAAGTCGAACCACACCACACCGCCGGCACGCCGCAGGGCGTGGATTTCACGCTGCTCGATGCGCAACAGCGGACTTTCGTCGCGTGCCTCCGCCAGGCGCTCGAAGGTCTGCGCCATCGCAGCATCGGCATCGGGCCCGAGAGGCGTGTGGTGCAGCGCGACCGTGGCGAGCGTGCGCTGCCGGTAGTCGATGCCGGCATCGACGCTGATCACCTGGAGCCGCTCCTCGAGCAGCGCGATCGCGGGCAGGATACGTTCGCGGTGCAGGCCGTTCGGATAGAGCGCTTGCGGATGGAAGTTGGACGTGGCGATGATGCTC
>NZ_JACDCU010000434.1 GCF_013817365.1 Methylibium sp.
ACGCACGCCCCGACGGCGAGCGCCTTCTGGTGGGACGGGTAGAAGTGCAGGAAGCGCAGCAGCAGCTCGCCGCTGCCGTCGTCGATGTGCACCAGCAGTTGTCGGCGTGCGCGCTGCTCGATGCGGCTGCTGGTGACGACGCCCTCGATCTGCACGGCCTGGCCGTCGCGCGCATCGGCCAGGCGGCTGATCCGGGTTTCGTCTTCATAGCGCAGCGGCAGGTGCAGCGCCAGGTCGATGTCGCGCACGAGGCCGAGCTTTTCGAGCGCGCGCGCGGGGCCGGACTTGGCGGTGGTCGGGCTCGCCGGTCCGGGCGCCTTCGCCGGCTTGCGCGCGACACGCCCAGTCTTGCCCATCGGCTGTGTCTGGCTTCCTTTGTCGGTCGCGGCAGCTGCAACGGCTGGCGCGGCTGCAGACGCTGCGCTCGGCTTCGCAGCGGGGAAGGCATTGCTGGGGCTTGCCGCTGGAGACGCGGTCGTCAGCCGCGGCGCGACAGCCGTCGCGGCCAGGCCGGCTGCAGCGCGAGCGGCAGCCGAGGGGTCGTCGCGGGCTCGGGGCATGGAACAATTCTGCCCCTCGCCTCCGCCAGGCCGGTCCAGCCTGAATGTCCCCATGCCTGTTGCCTCAGACGGCGCGCCCCGCCTCGCTCTCGCCGACTTCGACTTCGCGCTGCCGAGCGAGCTGATCGCCCAGCACCCTGCCGATGAGCGCAGCGCCTCGCGGCTGCTCGACGGTCGCAGCGCGCCACCGGTGGACCGCGCGTTTCGCGAACTGCCCGCTCTGTTGCAGCCCGGTGACCTCCTGGTCTTCAACGACACCCGCGTCATCAAGGCGCGCCTGCGCGGATTCAAGGCGAGTGGCGGCGCGGTCGAGGCGCTCGTCGAGCGGGTGCTGCCGCCGGCTTTGGAAGCGCATGGTGCGGGCCGCGAGGTCTGGGCTCACTTGCGCGCCAGCAAGTCGCCGCGCCCGGGCAGCACGCTTCGCTTCTCCGCGCGCGACGGCAACGCGGCTTTCGAGGCCGAGGTGCTGGGCCGCTGCGGGCCCGATGGCGGGTTGTTCCACCTGCGCTTTCCATCGGACCCCTACGCGCTGCTCGAACGCCACGGCCATGTGCCGCTGCCGCCCTACATCGAGCACACCGACGATGCCGACGACGAACGCCGCTACCAGACCGTGTTCGCGCGCGCGCCCGGCGCGGTGGCCGCGCCGACCGCCGCACTGCACTTCGACGATGCGGTGCTGGCCGCACTCGCCGCGCGGGGCGTCGCAAGTGCCGCCGTGACCCTGCACGTGGGCGCCGGCACATTCCTGCCCGTGCGTGTGGACGACATCGACCGGCACCGCATGCACACCGAATGGTTCGAGCTGCCGGAGGCGACCGCCGAGGCGATCGTGCGCACCCGGGCCGCCGGCGGACGCATCGTCGCCATCGGCACGACCACGCTGCGTGCGCTCGAATCGGCGGCCCGCGGCGGCGATGGCCGGCTGCAGACTGGCGCTCGCGAGACCGACATCTTCATCACGCCGGGCTTCGAGTTCCGCGTGGTCGACGTGCTGCTCACGAACTTTCATCTGCCCAAGAGCACGCTCCTGATGCTGGTCAGCGCCTTCGCCGGCTTCGAGCGCATCCGTGCGCTCTATGCGCATGCGATCGCCGAGCGCTACCGCTTCTTCAGCTATGGCGACGCGATGCTGCTCGAGCGCAGCCGCGGCCCGTCGCGCTGAAGCCGCCGGCAAGGCGGCGAAAACGGCGCTGCGACAATCCGCCCGATGCTTCGCTTCGACCTGCTCGCCACCGAAAACCAGGCCCGACGCGGCCGCTTGACGCTCGCGCACGGCGTCGTCGAAACGCCGGTCTTCATGCCTGTCGGCACCTACGGCACGGTCAAGGGGGTGATGTCGCGCTCGCTCGAGGAAATGGGCGCGCAGATCATCCTAGGCAACACCTTTCACCTCTGGCTGCGCCCGGGGCTGGAGGTGCTGAAACAGTTCGGCGGCCTGCACCGCTTCGAGGGCTGGCAGCGGCCGATCCTGACCGACAGCGGGGGCTTTCAGGTCTGGTCGCTCGGCGAGATGAGGAAGATCAGCGAAGAGGGTGTCAGGTTCGCCTCGCCGGTGAACGGCGACAAGCTCTTTCTCACGCCCGAGATCAGCATGCAGGTCCAGGCCGTGCTGAACAGCGACATCGTCATGCAGTTCGACGAGTGCACGCCCTACGAGAGCAAGGGCCAGCTCACCACCGAGCCGGAGGCCCGCAGTTCGATGGCGCTGAGCCTGCGCTGGGCCGAGCGCTGCAAGGCCGAGTTCGCCCGGCTGGAGAACGCGAACGCGCTGTTCGGCATCGTGCAGGGCGGCATGTTCGAGCATCTCCGGCAGGAATCGCTCGAGGCCCTGGCGGCGATGGACCTGCCCGGCTACGCGGTCGGCGGCGTGAGCGTCGGCGAGCCGAAGGAAGAAATGCTGCGGATCATGGCGCACACCCCCCACCGCCTGCCCGCCGACAAGCCCCGCTACCTCATGGGCGTGGGCACGCCGGAAGACCTGGTCGAGGGTGTGGCCTGCGGCGTGGACATGTTCGATTGCGTGATGCCCACGCGCAACGCTCGCAACGGCCACCTCTTCACCCGCTACGGCGACCTGCGCATCCGCAATTCGCGCTACCGGCTCGACGAGCGGCTGATCGACGAGAGCTGCGGCTGTCAGGCGTGCACGGGCTCGGGCGCCGCAGGAGGCGTGAGCCGGGCCTACCTGCACCACCTCGACCGCTGCGGCGAGATGCTGGCGCCCATGCTCACCAGCATCCACAACCTGCACTACTACCTCAACCTCATGCGCGAGGTGCGTGAGGCGCTGGAGGCGGGTCGTTTCGAGGTCTGGCGTGCGCAGTTCAAGGCGGACCGGGCGCGCGGCGTTTGAGCAGACCTCGCTGGCTCGACGCTACCAATAAGCCCAGTGCCCGCCCCCGACCACCCAGATGCCCAGCACGCCGTTGGTCACTGCGTGCGCGATCACCGGCGCCCACAGCGAGCCGGTGCGCCGGTAGAGCCAGGCATAGGCCAGCCCGGCGATGACCGCGGCCAGCCATTCGGTGTGCGCGAGTGTGAAGACGAAGGTGGAGAGCAGCACCGCCTTCAAGCCGACCGTGCGCGGATCGACCTTCAGGAAATCGACGCGCTCGAGCCAGCGCATGAGGTAGCTGCGCCAGAACAGCTCTTCCATCACCGGCACGACCAGCGCAGCACCGATCCAGCGCACGGCAATGAGGCCCCATTGCAGGTCACCGTTGCCATCGACCGGCATGAACACGGCGCTGGGCAC
>NZ_JACDCU010000435.1 GCF_013817365.1 Methylibium sp.
CGCCCCTTGAGGCGCAGCACAGCGGCCTTGCCGATGTAGTCGCCCGGCTTGTCGAGATCGACCGCCCAATCCATGCCCACTTCCCAGGGCGTGGTGTCGCCCTCGGGCATCTCGAAGGGAAAGAACAACAGCGCGCCTTCGACGCGCGTGAGGTCGAGCGCGGTCCACGAGGCGGCGATCACCCCGCGCGGCTTGCCGGTCTCGAGGATCGTGTCCCACAGGAAAGGCGCGTCCTTGGCCGTGCAATAGACCTCGTAGCCGCGTTCGCCCGAATAGCCGCCGCGGCCGATGGTCACCGTCACGTCGAACAGCCTGGTCTCCATGTGCTGGAAGTAGGGCAAGGCGGCCAGGTCGCCGGCGCAGTGCGACGCCAGGACCTCCAGCGAGAGCGGGCCCTGCAGCGAGAGGATGTGCACGTCGCGGTCGAACTCGACCGTGACGCGCTTGCCTTGCGACAGCTCGGCCAGCGAGCGCGGCGTGGCGCCGCTGCCGTGCGAGACGCGAAAGCGGTCGGCCGCATCGCGAATGATCATGATGTCGTCGACGAGCGCACCCTCCTCGTTGACCTCGGTGCCCAGGCGAGCGCAACCCGGCTTCAGGCGCGTGATGTCGATGGCCACCAGGCGGTCGAGCACGGCCTCGGCGTCGGGGCCGAAGACCTTCACGATGTTGAGCGCCGACACGTCGTACAGCGCGGCGCGGGTGCGCGTGGCGACCACCTCCTCATGCGGATCGCTGCTGTAGTGCCACGGGATCGGCATGTCGTTCCAGGTGTCGCCGTCGAGCGCCGAGCCCATCTTGCGGTGGCGGTCGTTGAGAACCGAGTTCCTCTTCATCGTCGTCTCCTTGTCGGGGTGTGATGACCCATGGTCGGGACGATTCTGGAAGTCGTTGCGGGCGCGCTCAATTCTCATGAGGGGGTACCACCAAGGGAGTAGCGAGGGCGAACCCTCGGCCGGGTTGCTGCTTACTCCCTGCGTGGTACTCCCTCGGAGGAATTGTTGAATCGGTCACTGACTTCGATAGTTCTCCGCACCGACGCAGCGGCCGAGCGCCTCTGCACTGCGCGACGAACGAGGAGAACCACGATGGCCCGCGACCCGAAATACGACGTCCTGTTCGAGCCGATCCAAATCGGACCGAAGACGCTGCGCAACCGCTTCTACCAAGTGCCGCACTGCATCGGCGCCGGCTCCGACAAGCCGGGCTTTCAGGCCGCGCACCGGTCCCTGAAGGCCGAAGGCGGCTGGGCCGGCATCAACACCGAGTACTGCTCGATCCACCCCGAGTCCGACGACACGCACCGCCTGTCGGCGCGCATCTGGGACGAGGGCGACGTGCGCAACCTCAAGGCGATGACCGACGAGGTGCACAAGCACGGCGCGCTGGCCGGCGTGGAGATGTGGTACGGCGGCGCGCACGCGCCCTGCATGGAGTCGCGGGCCACGCCGCGCGGCCCGAGCCAGTACGCCAGCGAGTTCGAGACGCTGACCTATTGCAAGGAAATGGACCTCGACGACATCGCGATGGTGCAGCAGTACTACGTCGAAGCCGCGCTGCGCTCGCGCGACGCCGGCTTCGACATCGTGTACGTCTACGGCGCGCACTCGTACCTGCCGCTGCAGTTCCTTTCGCCCTACTACAACAAGCGCACCGACAAGTACGGCGGTCCGCTCGCCAACCGCGCGCGTTTCTGGCTCGAGACCCTGGAGAAGGTGCGCAAGGCGGTCGGCAGCGAGTGCGCGATCGCCACGCGCTTCGCGGTCGACACGCTCTACGGCCCCGGCCATGTGGAGGTCGAGCGCGACGGCATGGCCTTCGTCGAGATGGCCGATTCGCTGGTCGATCTGTGGGACGTGGACGTCGGCGACATCGCCGAATGGGGCGAGGACGCCGGCCCCTCGCGTTTCACGCAGCAGGGCCACCAGGTGCCGTGGACGCGCTTCATCAAGCAGGTCTCGAAGAAGCCGGTGCTCGGCGTGGGCCGCTTCACCGATCCGGAGAAGATGACCGAGATCGTGACCAAAGGCTATGCCGACATCATCGGTGCCGCGCGGCCCTCGATCAGCGATCCCTTCCTGCCCAAGAAGATCGAGGAGGGCCGCATCGACGACATCCGCGTGTGCATCGGCTGCAACGTGTGCATCTCGCGCTGGGAGATCGGCGGCCCGCCGATGATCTGCACGCAAAACGCCACCGCTGGCGAGGAGTACCGCCGCGGCTGGCACCCGGAAGTGTTCCCCAAGCCGGGCTCCAAGGACGCGGTGCTGGTCGTCGGCGCCGGCCCCTCGGGCTCGGAATGCGCGCGCGTGCTGCTCGAGCGCGGCTACACGGTGCACCTGTACGACCAGGCCGAGAAGATCGGCGGCCACTTGAACAGCATCGTCACCCTGCCGGGCCTGGGCGAGTGGGGCTACCACCGCGACTACCGCGAGACGCAGATCACCAAGCTGCTCAAGAAGAGCAAGCAGAGCCAGTTGATGCTGGGCCAAAAGCCCATCACCGCCGACGCCATCCTCGAATACGGCGCGGAGAAGGTGGTGATCGCCACCGGCTCCTCGTGGAACGCCGACGGCACCAACTGCCTGAGCCACGACCCGCTGCCCGGCGCCGACGCCTCGCGCGCCGACCAGCTCACGCCCGAGCAGGTGCTGGCCGGCAAGAAGCCGATCGGCAAGCGCGTGGTGATCCTCAATGCCGACCCCTACTTCATGGCACCGAGCCTGGCCGAGAAGCTGGCGACGGCGGGCCACGAGGTGACGGTGGTGTCGGGCGTGCACCTGGCCAACTACATGCACTTCACGCTCGAGTACCCGAACATGATGCGTCGGCTGCACGAGCTGCACGTCACCGAGATCGGCGACAGCTTCTGCTCGAAGATCGAGCCGGGCCGCCTGGAGATCTACAACATCTGGGGCGAAGGCTCGAGGCGCACGTACCGCGGCCCCGGCGTGATGCCGCGGGATCCCAACAAGACCCAGCGCTGGCTGGAGTTTGATTCGCTGGTGCTCGTGACCGGCCGCCATTCCGATGACACGCTGCACCGTCAGTTGAAGGCGCGCCAGGGCGAGTGGGACAAGAACGGCGTGAAGTCGGTCTACCTGATCGGCGATGCCGAGGCGCCGCGGCTGATTGCCGACGCGACCTTCACCGGTCACCGGCTGGCCCGCGAAATCGAGGAAGCAAACGCGCAGTTTCCGAAGGCCTACAAGCGCGAGACCGCGGTGTGGGGCACGCCGCACATGCCGAACGGGACGTTCGAGATCGTCTACCAGCGTTGAGCTTTGCGAGAACGCTATGCGAACTGTCGCT
>NZ_JACDCU010000436.1 GCF_013817365.1 Methylibium sp.
CCCCAACGGCGCCGGGGTGCCGGTGCAGTACCCAGGCATGAGCGGGCAGCACGCCGAGTACACGGCCGCACAACTCAACGCTTTTCGCAGCGGCACGCGCAAGAACAGTGCACAAATGATGGCCATCGCCGCGAGGCTGAGCGACGCGGAGATCCAGGCGGTGTCGGATTTCGCGGCCGGCTTGCGCTGAGACTCCGCAGCGAAGGCCGCCCAGGCTGCGGCTCGCAGCGCACGAAGCGGTCTTGGCGCGCCTTTGCGGCCTGATCGGCGCGAACCACGCCGCTGATCCGGACGCGGGTTTCGACGCAAACTTCTTCGCACGTTGCGACTCGGAGTTTCACGCGAATTTCAACACCCCGGGGCCGGCTGCACGCCGGCCTTGAACTTTGCGGCCTTTGAACGCTCTTTCAGCGGCCCCCCGGATAATCGAGTCATGACCCTGAGCACCACCGGCATCGAACTGCCGACCCGCTCCCGCAGCCTTCGCGACGCGGTCGAGCTGCTGTCGTCGATGCGCTTCTCGATTTCGCTGCTGACGATCATCTGCATCGCCTCGGTGATCGGCACCGTGCTCAAGCAGCACGAGCCGCTGAACAACTACGTCAACCAGTTCGGGCCGTTCTGGACCCAGGCCTTCGCCGCGCTCGATCTGTACGCGGTGTACAGCGCCTGGTGGTTCATGCTGATCCTGGCCTTTCTCGTCGTCTCGACCAGCCTGTGCATCGCTCGCAACACGCCCAAGATCCTGGTCGATCTCCGGACCTACAAGGAACACCTGCGCGCCAGCAGCCTGAAGGCCTTTCATCACCGCGCCGAGGGCGTGGTGCCGGGCTCGCGCGACGCCACGTTCGCCCACGTGAGCGCGCTGCTCGCGGCCGGTGGCTGGAAGGCCAAGGCCGAGGTGCGCGAGGGCGAGGGCGGCGGCGTGATGGTGGCGGCACGCAAAGGCGCCGCCAACAAGCTGGGCTACATCGCCGCGCACTCGGCGATCGTGCTGGTGTGCATCGGCGGGCTGTTCGATGGCGACCTGATCGTGCGCGCGCAGATGGCGTGGCAGGACAAGACCGCATTTGCAGGAGGTGGCATGCTGGCCGACGTGCCCGCGGCGCATGTGCTGAACGTCGGCAATCCGACCTACCGCGGCAACATCGGCGTGAACGAAGGCCAGCGCGGCAGCACCGCGGTGATCCAGATGAAGGACGGCGTGGTGCTGCAGCCGCTGCCCTTCGACATCGAGCTCAAGAAGTTCATCGTCGAGTTCTACCCGACCGGCAGCCCGCGGCTGTTCGCCAGCGACGTGGTGCTGCACGACCGCGCCACGGGCGAGAGGACTGAGACGACGATCAAGGTCAACCAGCCGGCTCAGCACAGCGGCGTGACGATCTACCAGTCGAGCTTCGAGGACGGCGGCTCGAAGCTGCGGTTGACTGGCTGGCCGCTGGCCGGTGGCAAACCCTTCGAGCTCGCGGGCGAGGTCGGCGGTGGCACGCTGCTGCAAAGCCCCGGCGGAGAGAAGCCGATGACCATCGAGTTCACCGGCCTGCGCACGATCAACGTCGAGAATCTCGCGGCCGCCGATGCCCAGGGCGCGACCGACGTGCGCAAGGTCGATCTGGTCAACCGCCTGGAGCAGCACCTCGGCTCCGGCGCGAAGAGCGCGAACGAGCAGGCGCTCAGGAACATCGGGCCGTCGGTCGGCTACAAGCTGCGCGACGCCGCCGGCCAGGCCCGCGAGTACAACAATTACATGAATCCGGTCGTGCTCGACGGCCAGCGCGTGTTTCTCGCAGGCGTGCGAGAAGACGCCAACCAGCCGTTCAGCTATCTGCGCATTCCGGCCGATCAGGACGACAGCCTCGCCACCTGGATGCGCCTTCGTGCCGGCCTTCTCGATGCGGCCCAGCGCGAGGCCGCGGTGCAACGCTATGTGACGCGAGCCGCACCCGACAAGCCGGAGATGGCCAGCCAGCTCGCCGTGTCGGCGCGCCGCGCGCTCGAATTGTTTGCCGGCGCCGAGCCGGGCAAGCCCGAGGGGCCGATGACCGGCGGCCTGCTGGCGCTGTCCGACTTTCTCGAGGTGAACGTGCCCGAGGCCGACCGCCAGCGCACGTCCGAAGTGCTGCTGCGCATCATGAGCGGCACGCTGTTCGAGTTGCTGAACCTCACGCGCGAGCGCGCCGACCTGCTGCCGCTCACACCCGACGACAGCACCCAGGCCTTCATGACGCAGGCGGTGCTGTCGCTGTCGGATTCGTTCTTCTATCCGGCACCGGTGCTGATGGCGCTCGACGACTACACGCACATCCAAGCCAGCGTGTTCCAGGTCACCCGCTCGCCGGGCAAGACCCTGGTCTACCTGGGCTGCCTGTTCCTCATCGTCGGTGTGTTCGCCATGCTCTACGTGCGCGAGCGTCGGCTGTGGATCTGGCTGCAGGATGCGCCCGGCGGCGCCACCCGGCTCACCACCGCGCTGTCCTCCACGCGCCAGACGCTCGATATCGACCGCGAGTTCGAACAGATCCGCGCCACCTTGTTGCCCGAGGCGAAGCCATGAACACCACCACGCAATCCACGCCCCTGCTGCTCGGTCAGCCCGGCTACTTCGTGCGCCGCACTGCCCTTGACTGGCTGTTCGCGCTGCTCGTCGTGGTCGGCGCCGCCTACGCCTTCAGCCGCTACGGCGCGCACATGGACGGCTACGAGAAGGGCATCCTGGCCGGCGCCGTGCCGTCGCTCATCGGCCTGGGCTGGTTCTGGGGCCCCTTGCGCGCGCTGACGATCGCGGTGGCACTGGCAAGCTTTCTCGCCATCGGCCTGTACAGCGGCACGAGCGACGGCTTCGGCGCCGACCTCGAGGCCGGGCAGCAGCTTTTCCTGCTGAAGTACCTGTTCGCCAGCCAGACCGCGATCCTGTGGATGAGCGTGCTGTTCTTCATGAGCACGCTGTTCTATTGGCTCGGCTTCTTCCAGAAGAGCGGCGCGGCCGGGGCCGAGCGGATCGGCTCGGTGCTTGCCTGGGGCGCCGTGTTCATGGGCTTGGTCGGGACGATGGTGCGCTGGTACGAAAGCCACCAGATCGGCGAGGGCATCGGCCACATCCCGGTCAGCAACCTGTACGAAGTGTTCGTGCTGTTCGCCTGGATGACGACGCTGTTTTATCTGTACTTCGAGGCGCACTACCTGGAGCGGGCCAAGGGTCGCTCGGCCGGCCAGGCCGACATGGGCGAGGCCAGCGTTCGCTCGCTCGGCGCTTTCGTGATGCTGATCGTGAGTTGCTCGGTTGGCTTCCTGATCTGGTACACGCTGGC
>NZ_JACDCU010000437.1 GCF_013817365.1 Methylibium sp.
AGGTGCTGAACACCAGCATTGCGAAGCGGTCGGCGCTGCGCTGGGCCGCGAACTCGCCGAGCAGCACGCGGGCGGTCTGCTGCTTGGACGGCCGGCCTCGATCGGCGCGCTCCCGGCTGATGTTGAAGTTGGCCAGACCGGGCGTTTGCGTGGCGATGCCCGAGGGCGTGCCGCTGATGAAGGCCTGATCCATGCTGCGGCTGCGGTCGACCAGCAGAACGATCTCGGCGCCCTGCCCCACGCGCTCGATCTCGTAGGCGGGCCGGTACAGGCCGGCGAGTCCGAGCAGCACGGCGGCGACGGCCAGCACCGCCAGCACTCGCAGCAACACGTCGAGTGCGCCCGAGAGGCGGTCGGGCGGCAGCAGCGCCGACCAGGAGTGCAGCAGCACCGCCTGCGGACGCCGCCACAGTGCGAGCAGCGCCAGCGGCAATGCCAGCAAGAGCCACGGCGAGGTGAAAGGCAGTTCGTTGGAAAGCATGGCGGCTTGTTCTCAGGCCGTGCCGCGCTCGGCGTTGCGGCAGGCGCGCGCGAAGGCAAGCAGCCAGTCGCGCTCGGTGGCGCCGGCACCGCCCGCACCATCTGCGCAGTCCGCACCGTCCGCACCGCCTGCTCGGTCTGCTCGGTCCGCGCGGTCTTCGGCGTTCGCGGCGGAGAGCGGCGAACCGTTTTGAAAGAACGTGGCCTGCGAGCGCATGAAGAAGTCACGGATGTCCTCGCGCAGCGGCGCGAAGCGAGGTACCCGATGGACGAAGCCGTCGACCGTGTCGGCGAAGACCACCTGCCCTGCCGTTTCGTTGAACGCTGCGTGGATCGCGCGGCAAGCGTCTTGCCAGCCCAGCTTTGAGGCCGGCGCCTTGCGCCCGGCGCGCAGCCGCCGATAGGCGCGCGTGAAAGGCCGCTGCCGTGCGGAAAGCCAGGGCAGGCCGAAATAGACGAAGGCCAGATAGCTGCCGAGACTCAGCGCCAAGGACGCACACCCGGTAATCAGTAGACGTTCCGGCCCGGTGTCGCGCAGCACGGGCGCGGTGTCGGGTTGCAGATCGCCCAGGCCGCGCCGTTGCGGGGCCTGCTCCGGCACCAGCGGCGCGACCGCGACCGGCCAGGACTCGACGAACAGATCCTCCGCCCGCGGCGTGCCATCGAAGCGCAGCCGCAGCGCCGGCAGCTCGTAGACGCGTGCGGCGACCGGTGCCGCAAAAACCTGGTACTCGAGCCACAAGGTGAGCCGTGTGCCGGTGGTGTTCGTGTCGGATTCGCGCTGCAGCGAGCGCAACGCCAGGGCCGGGCCGTGCCGGCCGATCGTCGGCAGCGATTCTTCATCGAGGCGCAGTCGCCGCGGCAGCTCGATGACGATCTGGCGTGTGGCGGTATCGCCGACCTGGTAGCCGTAGGTGCGCGGCTCGCTCACCGTCAGGCGCGGTGGCTCTGGTTGCGCCTGCGCCGAGCCGATGGTCGGCCAGCACGACAGCGCGGCAGCCAGCGAGAGTGCCGCCGCAATGACGCGAGCCTCAACGCTAGCGGTGGAAATGCGCAGTGACCGCATCGGCATCGAATCCATCGAGCAGGTAGAGCGGGCGCAGCCGGTGGCGCCGGAACAGTGCATCGAGCGCACCCCGCCGCGCTTCGAGCTGGCGTCGCCAGCGTTCGCGCAGCGCCGGACGCAGCCAGAGCAGGCGGCGCTGGCCGGTTTCAGCGTCGACCAGCGAGGCCAGACGGCCGATGCGGCTGGCAAGGCCGATGCCACCGGGCAAGCCCGCAGCGTTCGGTCCCTCCCCCGGCTGTGCGAACTCGGCCCGATCCCACAGCAGCACCGGCACCAGTTCGTGATGGGCCAGCGAGCCGAGCACCGCATCGAGCGCGGGCAGCGGCAGATGAAAGTCCGACAGCAGGAACACCAGCGAGCGCTCGCGCCGCAGCAGCCGGTGTGCATCCTTCAGTCCGTCGGCATTGCGCCCTGCCGGCGCGAACGCCCGCAAGCGCCGGGCGAATGCGCTGCCCACGCCTTGCGAGCGCACGAGCGGCAGCAGCCAGTCGCGGCGCACCGCTTCGTCGCAACCCACGAACCCGAAGGCGTCCCCGGTGCGCCAGGCCGACCACGCCAGCGCTTCCGTGAAATCGGCCAGCACGTCGAGCTTGCGGCGCTCGCCCTGAAACGCCATCGATGCCGACAGGTCCGCCACCGCGTAAACCGGCACCGCCTTGCGCTCGCTGGCCACGCGCACCAGCCACTGGCCGAGCGGGTCGCGCAGGCTCGCATGCAAGTCGAGCCGGCGCACATCAGGCGCGTCGTGCAGCGGCACGTGGGCGCGGAACTCGTGGCCGCTGTCGCCGCGGCGGCTGCGGTGGTGGCCGGGAAAGTGCGCGAGCGCCGGCCGGGCAACGCGGTAGGCGAACTCCTTCATCGCCTCGGCCTTGCGCGTCGCTTCAAGGCGCGGCGACCTGCCCGAGGATGCCGCGCACCAGTGCGCCGACGATCTCGGCCCGGCGCAATTCGTACACCGGCTGCAGGCACAGCCGGTGCGCGATGGTTTCGAAGAACACCGCGCGCACGTCTTCCGGCGTGATGTGGCTGCGGCCCTGCAGCCAGGCACAGACGCGCGCGGCGCGCAGCAGCTGGCTCATGCCGCGCGGGCTGGCTCCTGCCAGCATCACTTCGTTCGCGTCGTGCACGTCGGTGTCGATGAGCCGCACGCCGTACTCGCCGGGCCGCGCTGTGGCGCGCCACAGCCGCAGTGCGTAATCCTGCAGCGCCGGCGTGGCCTGGATGCTGTGCTGGATGGCCGCGGCCACCTCGCCGAGCGCCTGATACGGTACGACAGCGGCCGGCAATTGCGCGATCAGCGCATCGGTGTCGTGGAAGCGCGGCTCGAACATGAGTGCGAGGCGCTCGTCGTCGGCCTCGGGCACGTCGATGGTGATCTCCATCATGAAGCGGTCGCGCGCGGCCGAGGCGATCTCGAAGGTCTCTTCGCGCTCGACACGGTTGCGATCGGCAAACACCAGCAGGTGCGGCAGGCGCTGTTCGCGGTTGAAGGCGTTCAAGCTGCGCTCGGCCATCACACGCAGCAGCAGCGCATGCACCTGCGGGCGCGCGCGGTTGATCTCGTTGAAGAAGAAGATCGCCAGCTCTTCGCCGTGCTCGGTGAGCGGGCCGGGGTCGATGGCCGGGCGGCCGTCCTGGCCGATGTGGGTGTGATAGATCAGGTCGTTGGGCATCAGGTCGATCGTGCCCTCGGCACGGGCGAAGGCGCCGCCGATGAGTCGCGCATAGGCGCGCAGCAGCGTGGTCTTGCCGACGCCCACG